>JAPSKJ010000305.1 GCA_031177735.1 Nocardioides sp. | reverse complement strand
CACCCACGCCACCGCGCACCCGCAGGCCGCCTGACACAGCCACAGGTCGCGCGGCCGATCGGCCGTGCTCGAGAGCCGCGCTCCGAGCGCCCTCCTTCTGCGGGATGGTGATGGGAGCGCGGCTCTTCGGTGATTTCACGTCCTCTTCATCTGCTCGGGAATGACCTGGGCAGGGCTCGCGTTAGGATGATTGAAACTTCATCCACCGCCAGCACAAGGAGTCATCCCCATGGGCATCTTCAGCCGCTCGACCAGCAACACCGCCGGCAACACGGCCACCTTCGACGCTCCCACCAACGCCATCGCCGACATCACCGGCGACTACACGCTTGACCCGAGCCACACCCGGGTCGGGTTCAGCGCCCGCCACGCGATGGTGACCACCGTCCGCGGTCAGTTCACCGACTTCTCCGGCACCGCCCACATCGACACCGCCAACCCGGCCGCCTCGTCGGTCACGGTCACCATCAAGGGCGAGAGCATCGACACCGGCAACGCCGACCGCGACGGCCACCTGCGCTCGGGCGACTTCTTCGAGAACGACGCTCACCCCGACATCACCTTCGTCTCCACCAACGTCGAGCGCGACGGCGACGACTGGATCGTCACCGGCGACCTGACCATCAAGGGCGTCACCAAGTCGGTCACCATCCCCTTCGAGTTCACCGGCTCCGCCCAGGACCCGTTCGGCAACGTCCGCGTGGGCTTCGAGGGCGCCACCACGGTCAACCGCAGCGACTGGGGCATCACCTGGAACGCCGCGCTCGAGACCGGCGGCGTCCTCGTCTCCGAGAAGATCAAGCTCGAGTTCGACGTCTCGGCGATCAAGAACGCCTGACGCACCGCCTCGGGCCGCCCCCACGGGCCGGCCGAGCCGACGCACCTGCACAACCCCCAGCGGGGCCGACCGAGCTTCTCCGGTCGGCCCCGCTGAGGCATTTCCCCAGCAGTGCTCCCGGCGGTGTGCGCCGCCCGCAAGGAAACTGCATGACATCCGGCAGGCCCCGGTGGTGGGATGCCACACATGCCTGCACCACTCACCCTGCCGGCCGGCTACTCCGAGCGCCCGCTGACCCTCGCCGACGCCGCTGCGGTGACTGCCGTCATGGCCGCTGCGGAGCTCCACGACCTCGGCGAGGTCGTGATCGAGGAGTCCGACATCGTCGCCGACTGGTCGCGTCCCTCCTACGACGTCTCCGCGGGCACCGTCGGCGTGGTGGGGCCTGACGGCGACCTCGTCGCCTACGCCGAGGTCAGCGGGCCGGACCGTGGCGACATGTCGGTGCACCCGGACCATCGCGCACGCGGACTCGAGGAGGAGCTGGCGAACTGGATGCGAGCGCGCGCCGCCGAGCGTGGTGAGCCGACGGTCGGATTCCCGATGCCCGCCGGCGGACACCTCGACGGCGTTCTCGACCGGCTCGGTTGGCCGGTGCGGTGGACGTCCTGGGTGCTGTCGTTCCCCGAAGGCGTCGCCGTGCCGGAGCGGCCCCTGCCCGAGGGGTACGCCGTGCGTGCCGCCGCGCGCGACGAGGTCGAGCAGTGCTGGACCGTCGCCGAGGACGCCTTCCTGGAGTGGTCGGTCCGCGAGCGGCAGCCGTTCGAGGACTGGGCCGCGGTGGTCACCGGCTATCCCGGCTGGGAGCCGTGGCACCTGCGCGTCGTGGTCGACCCGACCGGCGCGGTGGTCGCCGTCGCCGTGCTCACCCTCGCGAGCGAGGGCACGGAGACCTACGTCGACAAGCTGGCCACCCGCGCCGACCAGCGGGGCCGCGGCCTGGCGCAGGCGTTGCTCGCCGATGCCTTCGCCGCCGGGCGCGCGCACGGCGCGACCAAGTGCAGCCTGTCCACCGACTCCCGCACCGGCGCGCTCGGCCTGTACGAGAAGCTCGGCATGCAGGTGACGTCGACCTGGGTCAACCGGGCGGCGCCGACGCGTTGAGCGCCCGCACGGACCCGACGTCAGGCCGACTGGCGCTGCTGGTTCCAGCCGTGGGACGACCCGCACCTGCCCACCGTGGACATGCCGTGCATCCGGTGCACCCCGTGCAGCTGGTGGCGCAGCCGCCGGCGCCGGGTGAGAGCGAACGCGATCGCACCGACAGCGATGAGCAGCCAGAGCGGCTCGAGGAGCGCCACGAGCGCGAGCACCGCCAGGAGCACGAGCAGGAAGCGGCCCGGGCGGCCCTGCTGCCGCGCGAGCGGCTGCGGCGGTGCCGGGGGTTGCGCCGGCAGGTCGTGGAACACGACGTCGAGGTCGGCCCGGGTGCGGGCGGTCCAGATGGCGTCGAGACGCTCGTCGTACTCCTCAGAACTCAGCCGCCCGACGGCGTAGTGCTCCGCGAGCTCAGCCGCGGCTCGGTCGCGCTCGACGTCACCGATGCGCAGGTGGCCGCTCATGCCTCCTCCTCGTCCATCCCGGTCCGCCCGGCCGGACCCTCGTGGCCGTCGGCGAGGATGCCGTAGAGCTTGCGGCGAGCCTCCACGAGCACCTCGACGGCCGCGCGCCGCTGGGTGTCGGAGCCCGAGGAGACGATCTGCCACACGGCTCCCATCACCTGGCCGAGCTCACCCTTGAAGTCGACGCCGGCGGAGGCGGGCGCCGCCTGCTCGCGGTCGAACGGCGCCCACACGGCGTCCAGCTCGGCGGCGTGCTGCTCGGCGTACTCCCAGCCGGCGGCCGTCAGGCGCAGCGACCGGCGGCCGCGGTCCTCGTCGTTCTCGACCAGGCCCTCGTCCTGCAGCTGCTGGATGGTCGGGTAGACCGACCCGGGGCTGGGCCGCCACTCGCCGCGGCTGCGGTCGGCGATCTGCTGGATGATCTGGTAGCCGTTGAGCGCCTCGTCGGCCTCGCCGGCCGCGCGCAGCACGTCGATGATCGCGGAGCGGACGTCGCCCCGGCGGACCCGCGGGCCGCGCTGCGGCGCCCGCTGCTGGAATCCGAACAACCCTGCCACCCACGGCGGCGGGCCGTGGTGAGCGCCTCGGGGCCCGCGTGGACCGCGGGTCGGGTCGACCCACTCACCCCACGGGCTCCCTCCCTGCCGGAACGAGGCTTCTGCCTCGCGTGCCCACTGGTCGGCCTGGCGCGCCCAGTGGCGGCCGAAGTCTGCGTGTCCCATGTGCTGCCTCCTGAGGAAGTCTTCCGATCGTCGAGCGTTCCGTTCTTTCGCGATATATCGCGACAGTACGACTGTCACTCGTCGGAGGCAAGGGGTGTCCGGCGACTTCCCGGCTCCGGGCCGGGGACGAGCGCCACGCACGCCGATCGGCTTGCCGGCTGCAACTCTCGGGGGCCGCCACTAGGCTCGCCGGCGTGACGCCTCTGGAGCTGCCCACGCCCGCCGAGACACAGACCTGGGTGCACGCCCGCACCGAGGAGCACCTCGCCGCCGCCCGGACGATCGCCGACCAGCTGCGCACCGCGCCGCCGAGCGACCCCCTCGAGGTCCTGCGCGCCTGGGACCGGCTCAGCCTCCACCTCGGCAACACCGCCGCGCTGGCCTCCCTGCTCGCCAACGTCCACCCCCTCGAGGCCGTCCGCACCGCGTGCGAGGCGGCCGAGGCCGAGGTCGACCGGCTCTCCACCGAGCTGGGCCAGGACCAAGCGCTGTACGCCGTCTTCGCCGGCCTGGACGCGAGCGCGCTCGACCCGCTGGCGGC
>JAPSKJ010000304.1 GCA_031177735.1 Nocardioides sp. | reverse complement strand
GTGCCGCTGTCGCATGTAACGCGGTGTTCTCCCGCCCGGTGCGCCGTTGCAGCGGCGCACCGGATACGACAGCGGCGCACCGGATGCGCGCGGGCGACCAGGCAGGCGGCCCGGCCACCGGCACACCCGCTGCGGGTCAGTCGGTCCAGACGTTGTCGTGGTGGCGGTAGAACTCCGCGAGCTCGTCCTCGGTGAGCTCCGCGCCCTCGCGCAGTGCGAGCAGCCCCTCGAAGTAGCCCTCCCGCGGAGCCCCGGGGGTGAAGTGCAGCAGCATCGAGGCCGGCTCGCCCGGCACGTTGCGGAAGCCGTGCACGCCGCCCGGCGGCACGTGCACGAAGTCGCCCGGCCGTGCGGCGACCCACTCCCTGCCGTCGTAGATCCGCACCGTGCCGGTGAGGACGTAGAACGACTCCGCCAGCGCGCGGTGGAAGTGTGGCCCCGGACCCGTCTCCTCCGGGCCGAACGTCCAGCGGTAGAGGCCGTAGTCGCCGCCGGTCGACTCGCCGGTCGCCAGGTAGTCGACGCGAACCCCGTTGGGATAGACGAGGTCGGGGGCGGCGTCGGAGGGACGCACCCGTGCCGAGATCTCACCCCGCTCGCCGGCGTAGCGGGCCGGCGGATAGGGGCGGGCGGCTGGCATCGAAGCTGGCATCGAAGGAGGCATCGAAGGAGGCAGCGACATGGGACCTACCCTGGCGATCCGGTCGCGGGGCGGTCAATCGCCGAACCGCGGCGGCGGGTGGCCGGCCAGCAGCACGTAACAGCGGTCGCTGGGGCGAGCCGGTTGTGCGGCGGGTGAGGATGGCCCCGTGACGCTCGTCCTGCCCGACGCCCTGCTGGGGTACGCCGACCGCGGACCGGAATGGGGGGACTGGCTCGACCGGCTGCCGGGCCTCGTCCGCGGGCTGCTGGGGGAGTGGGAGCTGGCGCCGGAAGGTCCTCCCATGCACGGGCATGGCTCGCTGGTGCTGCCGGTGCGCGTCGCGGCGAACGCCGGTGAGGCGCCGGAGCTCGTGTTGAAGGTCGCCTTCCCCGACGTCGACACCGAGCAGGAGCACCTCGCGCTCCACCACTGGCACGGGCGCGCGGCCGTGCGGATGCTGAGGGCTGACCCGCGCCGCAACGCGATGCTGCTCGAGCGGCTGCACGCCACCGATCTCGCGGAGCGGTGGGACCTGGAGGTCTGCGAGATCATCGGTGGCCTCTACCGGCAGATCCACGTGCCGGCCCCGCCGCGGCTGCGCTCGCTCGGGTGGTACGTCGAGCGGTGGGTGGACCCGATGCGCCGGCTCCCACGCGACGCTCCGATCCCGCACCGCCTCGTCGAGCAGACCCTCTCGCTCGCCGGCGACCTGCTGGCCGACGCCGCCGAGCCCGTGCTGCTCCACGGCGACCTCCACGACGGCAACGTGCTGATGTCCGCGGACGGGGAGTGGCGCGTCATCGACCCTCAGCCCAAGGCGGGTGACCCTCACTGGGAGCCGGCGCCGCTGCTCTGGAACCGCTGGGAGGAGCTCGCGGCCGGACCGGGTGGTGTGCGCGAGGGTGTCCGCCGTCGGTTCCACGCGGCCATCGACGCCGCGGGCCTCGACGAGGAGCGCGCCCGGGACTGGACGATCGTGCGGATGGTCATCGATGCCCACTGGTCGATCGAGGACGCCGACCGGCTCGGTCGCGCGCTCGATCCCGAGGAGCGCGACTGGATCACCCGGTGCGTTGCGATCGCCAAGGCCGTCCAGGAGTGAGTCCGGGGTAGGTAAGCCTCACTTTCCTGGAATGATTCCAGAAAACCTGGTTATCTGGGGTCATCGCACGACTCCGCAGATCCGACCGAGGGGGATCATCCATGAGCACGGTTAGCCACACCCACACCTCCCACCCGCCGTTCACCGCGAGCGAGACCGTCGCCAAGCACCTGCAGAAGCTGCTGGTCGACCTGACCGAGCTCTCGCTGCAGGGCAAGCAGGCCCACTGGAACGTCGTGGGCCGCAACTTCCGCGACCTGCACCTGCAGCTCGACGAGATCGTCGACGCCGCGCGTGAGTTCACCGACCAGGTCGCCGAGCGGATGCGCGCCATCTACGTCACGCCCGACGCGCGCTCCGCGACCGTCGCCGAGGAGACCAGCCTGGCTCCGTTCCCGGCCCGCGAGGTCGATTCCGCGATGACGGTGGACCTCATCGTCGCCGCGCTCTACGGCGTCACCGGCACCGCCCGCCGCATCCACGACGACGTCGACGCCGAGGACCCGACCACGGCCGACCTGCTGCACAGCATCATCGACCGGCTCGAGCAGCTGGCCTGGATGGTCGACGCCGAGAACCGCACCGCCAACCAGAGCTCCCCGGCGCAGATCAACGCCTGATCCGCTATCTGCGAAACCATCAGGTGCGACGGAGCGCGGGATGGGAGCATGTGCGCATGCCCGTCCTGCGCTCCGTCAATGTCGGTCGTCCCAAGGACAGTGACTGGGCCAACCTGGGCTACACCTCGATCGACAAGCGGCCCGTCCCCGGGTCGGTCGCCGTGCACGAGCGCGGCCTCGTCGGTGACGTCGTCTCCGACACCTTGCACCACGGCGGGGTGGACCAGGCCGTCTACGCCTTCGCCCGCGAGGACCTCGACGTGTGGGCCGAGCGGCTGGGCCGCGAGATCGGTGACGGCCAGTTCGGCGAGAACCTCACCACCGAGGGGATCGACGTCAACGAGGCCGAGATCGGCGAGCGCTGGCGGATCGGCACCACGCTGCTCGAGGTCCGCTACGTGCGCACCCCGTGCAACGACTTCAAGAACTGGATGGGCGTCTCCGGCTTCGACAACGCCGGCTGGGTCAAGCGGTTCGCGCTGGATGCCCGGCCCGGCCCCTACCTGAGAGTCCTCGAGCCGGGGCGCATCGAGGCGGGCGACGAGATCGACGTCGTCCACCGTCCCGGCCACGGCGTCACCGTCTCGGTGCTGTTCCGCGCGCTCGTCCTGGATCGCAGCCTGCTGCCCCGATTGGCCTTGGTCGACGACCTCGCCGAGCAGGCCAGGATCAAGGCGGCTCGCCTGTCCCAAGGCCTTCCGCCGGGTGTGACGAGCGTCTAGGGTCGCCCCATTCGCGGGCACCTGGTGCCCGGGTCTGGACACGCCCGACTGAGCACACCAAGGGAGACCCATGGCCACCGTCGCGCACGACGTGAGCTTCCTCGACCGCCTGCCGCAGAACGTTGCGGTCATGTTCCTCGACCGCGTCGCCAAGAGCCCGGAGGGTGCGGCCTTCCAGTACCCCCACGAGGAGAGCGGGGAGCAGCACTGGCACTCGGTCACGTGGCGTGAGGCCGGTGACCTGGTCACGACGTACGCCGCCGGCCTGATCTCGCTGGGCATCGAGCCGGAGCAGCGCGTCGGGATCGCCGCGGCCACCCGCTACGAGTGGATCCTGGCCGACCTCGCCATCATGTGCGCCGGCGGCGCCACCACGACGGTCTACCCGAGCACCAACGGCGAGGACACCGCCTACATCCTGGGCGACGCCGAGTGCCGGATCGTCTTCGCCGAGGACGACACCCAGCTCGCCAAGATCCTCGAGCACCGCAGCGAGCTGCCCGCGCTGATCAAGGTCGTCATGTTCGACCAGCCCAGCTCGGTGCCCGACGACGACTTCGTGATGACGCTCGCCGATCTGGCCGCGCTGGGCGAGAAGTTCCTCGCCGAGCACCC
>JAPSKJ010000303.1 GCA_031177735.1 Nocardioides sp. | reverse complement strand
GCGTCGCGGTCCACGCTCCACTCCAGCCAGCCGGTGATGCCACCACGGTCCGGGGTGCCGTAGGGCGACTTGCCGGAGGAGGGCAGGACGACGTACGGCACGCCCTCCTCGCGGTGCACGTTCATGATCTGCGCGTGGGAACCGACCATGGCCACACCCTTGTTGCTCGCCTGGCGGAAGTCGGAGAGCAGCTTCTCGATCAGGCGCACCTCCATCCGGTCACCGAGCTGGCTGGAGTCGGTCTCCGCCGGGTCCTCGACCGGGTGGTGGGCGAACACCATCACGTTGCTGATCGACGGGTCGTCGGCAGCGGAGTCCAGCGCGCTGGCCAGCATCGGCAGCTGGTCCCAGTCCGAGCCGCGCAGAGAGCCCAGGGCGCTGTTGAGCAGGATGAAGCGAGTGCCCTTGTGGTCGAACGTGCGGTAGGGCTGACCGAACTCGGCCTCCCAGTGCTCCAGCGTCTCCTGGACGTTGTTGAGCCCGTAGGACTCGTGGTTGCCGGGCACGTAGTAGCACGGGATGGTGCCCGCCGCAGCGTCCGGCGTGCTCTCGGGCGCTGGCTCCTCACCGACGGCGATGAGGTCGCAGCCCCCGGCCTCGAGGGTCTCGCGGGCCAGCGCGACGTCCTCCGGGAGGCCCCGGTCGATGATGTCGCCGTTGAGCACGACCAGGTCCGGCTGTTCCGCTCGGATCCGCTTCAGTGCGGCGACCCCGACCTTGGTGAGCTCGGGCTGGGAGGCGGTGAACTGCACGTCGGAGAGGGTCGCGAAGCTCCAGTCGGCGTCCTCGCCGGGCCGGCCGTCGGCCGAGACCAGTGGGTCCGCCTGCAGCGGCTCCTGCCCGGGCAGCTCGATCTGGGAGGGGACGTCGGCCTCGATGCCGCCGAAGACGAACCGGCCGGGCACCTGCTGGGAGGCCGCGGTGTTGATGCCCTGGAAGGAGTTGAACCGGATCGGGAAGGTCGCGGTGGACGGGATGGTGAAGGTGACGTACTGCCAGTCCGGCGACGGCTGCAGGCCGGTGCCGTACAGCCCGATCGACTTGCCCGCGGCGTCCCAGAAGCCGGCGTAGGTCAGGCCCGAGGGGATGAAGACGTCGGACTTCATCTTGACCCGCACGCGCAGCGGCTGGCCGGGGATCTCGACCCAGCGGCTGGGGTCGCCGGCGGCGGTGATGCCCTTGTTGCGGGCGGGGCCGAAGTCGAGCCGGATGCCCTCGGGATCGTCCGCGATGGTCATGGTGGCCCCGGTGGTGCCGTTGCGGGTCCAGCGGCCGGCACCGGCGGCCTCGTCGTCGAAGGCGTAGGGCTGCACGGTCTGCACGCCGACCGTGATCGGCAGCTTCACCGACTGCCCGCCGGCGCTGGCGACGAGCACGGTTCCGCCGTCGGTCAGCGGAGTGATCCTCAGCCCGGTCCCGGCCGGCGTGACCCGGATGACCCGGTCGTCGTACTGCAGGTCCAGGTCCGCCATCTCGACGGGAGCGGTGAAGCCGTGCGTGTCACGGCCGGTGACCCGCACCTCGACCGCGTTGCTCGCCACCGGGTCGGTGATCGAGATCCGGTTGCTCGAGAGCTCCAGCGCCCGGAGCTCTCCCAGCACCCGCACGCGGGTCTGGCCCTGGGCGCCGTCGGCGGTGCCCTTCACCGTGATCCGACCGGTCGCGTCGGTGGGTGCGGCGAGCAGGCCGTTGTCGACGGTGCCGGCCGAGGTGCTCCAGCGGACGTCGCCGCGCGCCAGCGGGACGGGCGTGAGGTGGTCGTCGATCGCCCTGGCGGTCAGGGTGCGGTGGAAGCCGGGGAAGACCCGGGCGTCCTCGGAGTCGGGCCGGATCACCAGCTCCTGCGCACGACCGGTGCCGGGCGCCACGAAGACACCCACGCCGTTCGGGTCGAGCCGCTCGGCGCCGTCGGACGGGGAGTTGCGGACGGTCACCTTGTCCTCGCCCAGGGGGCGGGCGACCATCGTCGTGGAGCCCCCACCGTCGAGGTTCCAGGCGGTCTCGGCGCCGAGGCGGACCATGAAGTCGGCCAGCTCCGGCATGCTCATGCCGAGCACCGGCGACTGCCGGCCGTCGTTGGTGACCAGCAGCATCGTCCTGCCGCCGTCCTTGAAGCCGATGACCGTGCGGGGGTGCCGCGCCGCGTCGAGCTCGGAGTCGGGCCGGGCGACGCCGCCGCGCACCAGCTCCCGGTTGGACCCGATGACGAACTTCATCTGCTCGGCGATGCCGTCGCGCAGCTCGTAGCTGAGCGTGGCCGGGTCGCCGGGTGTCAGCGCGCGGATCGCGGCGGCGCCGGCCTCGCGGCCGACCAGGACGAAGGCGCCCTGCGGGATCCCGCCGGCGCCGGCCGACGCCGGGTCCACGCTGACGACGACGTTGTCCTGCACCAGGACCGAGGCGACGTCGGTCGCTCCCTGCACGCCGATTCCGCGGTTGTACTCACCCCACAGCGGCGTGTAGGCCACGATCGCGTCGACCGGGGAGCCGGCCAGGGTGTTCGAGGCGTTCAGCGAGGTGACCGGGTAGGTCGTCGTGCCCAGCGTGGCGGTGGCCTCCAGCGCCATGTCCACGACTCGGCCGATGCCGTCCTGTCCGACGCCGACGTGCGCCCAGGTGCCGTAGTCGGAGGACTTCAGCAGCTGGCCGCTCTTCACCTCGGCGCCCAGCGGGGCACCGGAGTTGTCGATGTCGAAGAAGTCGCCGTTGACCCCGGCGACCGCGCCGGCGGCGTTCGCCTTGGCGGAGATGGCGGCGCGGTCGGTGACGTGGTCACCGGCGAGCAGGTCACTGGTGACCGCCGGGTTGGCGAGATCGACGCTGAGGATCTGCTGGTCGTACCAGCCCGACGGCGTCACCGAGGTGAGCTCGCGCAGCGTGATGCCGGGCCCGATCTTCTCGGTGTCGTCGGCGAGGGTGATCGCGTCGTCGGTCAACGACGGGTCGCCGTCGGCTGCCGTCGCCGCGGGGGCGACGCTGAGCGCACCGGCGGCGACCGCTGCGACCGCGACCGCCGAGAGGGCCGACGCCAGCGGTCGCCGTCTCGTGGTGGTGGGGAGGGTCATCGATGTCCTATCGAAGGGGTGGGTGGGCTGCCCGAGAGACCCGCGTCACGCGGGCCGCCCGGTATTCCTCGCAGCGCCGTCCTTCCTGCCAGCGACCTGATCCCGGGGGAAGGCAGAACATTCGGTGAACCGCTGGCGTGATCAGCCTCCCTGCCGGCCTGTCTCAACCCGGGAGCGCGGAAGTGTCCCCTCTGGCCCGCAGCCCGGCTCCACCCTTTACAGTTCGGACATGGACGTCGTGACGCGTAACAACGTGTCTGTGAAGGGATCCGCCTCGGGACAGCCCATGGTCTTCGCCCATGGCTTCGGCTGTGACCAGGAGATGTGGCGGCACGTATGGCCCGCATTCGCCGACGACTACCGCGTGGTGCTGTTCGACCACGTCGGCTGCGGGGGCGCGGATCCCTCCGCCTACGACCCGGCGAAGTACTCGACGCTCGACGGGTATGCCGCGGACCTGGTCGACCTGCTCGTGGAGCTCGACCTGCGCGACGTCGTCTTCGTCGGTCACTCCGTCGCCGCCATGATCGGCGTGCTCGCCGAGCGTCAGGCTCCCGAGCGCTTCTCGCGGCTGGTGCTGGTCGGGCCCTCGCCGCGCTACATCGACGACGAGGGCTACCGCGGCGGCTTCAGCGAGGC
>JAPSKJ010000302.1 GCA_031177735.1 Nocardioides sp. | reverse complement strand
CCCACCGTCGCATCGGCGATCAGCCGCCCGCGGCCGATGATGATGATCCGGTCGGCGATCAGCTGCATCTCGCTCATCAGGTGGCTGGAGACCAGCACCGTGCGGCCCTCGTCGGCGAACCCGCGCAGCAGCTCGCGGATCCAACGCACGCCGTCGAGGTCGAGCCCGTTGACCGGTTCGTCGAAGAGGAGCACCTCCGGGTCGCCCAGGACCGCGGCGGCGATCCCGAGCCGCTGCCGCATGCCGAGGGAGTAACCCTTGATCCGGCGGCCGGCGGCGCCCGCCAGTCCCACCTGCTCGAGCACCTCGTCCACGCGCTGCGCCGGGATGCCGTTGGTCCGCGCGCCGATCCGCAGGTGTGCCCGCCCGGTGCGACCCGGGTGCATGGCGCCCGCGTCGAGCAGCGCGCCGACCTGGCGCAACGGGGTCTCCAGGTCGGCGTAGCGCCGCCCGCAGACGAGCGCCGAGCCGGCGGTCGGCCGGTCCAGGCCCATGATCATCCGCATCGTGGTCGACTTCCCGGCGCCGTTGGGCCCCAGGAACCCGGTGATCCGGCCGGGTGCCACGTCGAAGGTGAGGTCGTCGACGGCTCTCACGGCGCCGTACTGCTTGCTGAGCCCCTGCACGCTGATCACCGCGTCCTCCTGCTCGTCGGGTCGTGCTCCCGACGCTAGGGCCGCAGGTGGTCGGGGAAGGGGGACGAGCTGTGGAGGTTTCGCGCAGATCGCCGGCTCAGGGGGCGACGGTGCCCGTCACCGTCGCTCGCCGGGCGGCCCGGCGCAGCGTGGTCAGGATGGCGGGACCCAGCAGGCACACCGCGATCGCGGTGGTGATCGCGCGGCCGGTGTCCCAGCTCCCGGTGGAGGTGATCAGGGTGAACTTCGCGAAGGTGCGCAGGTTCTCGCCCACCGACGCCTGCGGGTCGAAGGACAGCTCGCCCTCGGTCACTCCCGCGTAGACCGGCCAGCTGGACAGGTTCATCAGCAGCCCGAAGACGTAGGCACACACCACGCCGTAGGCCGCCAGCATCGCGATCTCCCAGCGCCCCGTGACCCGGCGCGGCAGCAGGCCTGCGCCCATCCCGATCCAGGCGCACACCATCATCTGGTAGGGCAGCCAGGGCCCCATCCCCGCGGTGAGCAACGCGCTGGCGAACAACGAGGTGCAGCCGAGCGCGAAGCCGAAGCCCGCCCCGAAGACGCGTCCGGCCAGGATGAGCAGGAAGAAGACCAGCTCGATGCCGGCGGTGCCGGCCGAGACCGCTCGCAGCACGGCGTTGACCGCGCTGAGCACACCCAGCACGGCGAGCACCCGAGGATCGAGGCCACCCTGCCCGAGCTCCGCGAGCACCACCGCGATCACCACGGGGAGCAGGGCGAGGAAGAGGAACGGAGGCTGCACCTGCACGGTCCCCCGCACCAGCAGCGGCCACAGCAGCATGATCAGGCCACCGGCCGTGGCCACGGAGAGGACGACGGCGGAGCGGGGGGTGAGCCGGATCGCGGGCGCGCTCATCCGGTCCTCGCACTCAGAGCGGCCCTGACCTCGTCGACGCGCAGCCACCCCTCGCCCAGGACCTTGGTCACCTGGGGCGCGAAGGCGGGCGACTCGGCCACCACGCGGCGTACCGGCCCCGAGGAGACGACCTCGCCGTCGGCGAGCACCACCACCTGGTCGGCGACCAGGGCGACGAACTCGACGTCGTGGGTGGCCACCAGGACGGCCCTCCCCTCGACCGCGAGGGCGCGGAGGATGCCGGCGAGCGCGCGCTTGGCGGCGTAGTCCAGGCCGCGCGTCGGCTCGTCGAGCAGCACGACCGCCGGGCTCGAGGCGAGCACGAGGGCGAGCGCCAGCGCCAGCCGCTGGCCCTCGGAGAGGTCGCGCGGATGACGGTCGCCGGGGATGCCGGGCACGAGCCGGTCGAGGATCTCCCGGGTGCCGGGGCCACCGGCCGCGCACTCCTCGTCGACAGTCTCGAGGTAGAGCAGGTCGGCCGCCGTCTGCGGCAGCAGCCCGACGTGGGCCCGACGCTCGCGCGGCTCCAGCCGGTGCGGGTCGCGGCCGCCCACGTCGACGGTGCCGCCCGCCCGCGCGCGGCTGCCCTGCAGGGTCCACAGCAGCGTCGACTTCCCCGCGCCGTTGCGGCCCATCAACGCGGTGACCGTCCGGCTGGTCAGCCGCAGGTCGACCCCGTGCAGGGCCGGCGTCCGCCCGTGCACCACCGTCACCCCTCGCGCGTCGAGGACGGTCTCTCCCCCGCACGGTCCCGAGCCCTCCGCCGGGTGCGCAGGCGGCGCCAGGGCGAGCTCGCGCGCCCGACGCCGTGCCTCGCGCACGGTGAGCGGCAGCGGCGACCACGCGGCAGCCCGGCCCAGCTCGACGAGGGGCGGGGCGACCGGCGAGTCCACGAGCACCTCGCCGGGCGGGCCGGACACCAGCGTGCCGTCACCGCGGAGCAGCGCCATGGTGTCGGCGAACGGCACCACCCGCTCCAGCCGGTGCTCGGCCAGCAGCACCGAGAGGCCGAGGTCGTGCACCAGCCGGGTCAGCGTGGCGAGCACGTCCTCGGCCGCGGTCGGGTCGAGGGCGCTGGTCGGTTCGTCGAGCACGAGCAGGCGGGGGTGCATGGTGAGCACCGAGCCGATCGCCACCCGCTGCTGCTGCCCACCCGAGAGGGTGCGCAGGTCGCGGGAGCGCAGGTCGGCGATGCCGAGCAGGTCGAGCGTCTCCTCGACGCGACGGCGCATCGTCGCAGGCTTCAGACCGAGCTGCTCCATGCCGTAGGCGAGCTCCTCCTCGACCGTGTCGGTGACGAAGCCGGCGGCCGGGTCCTGGCCGACGTAGCCGATGTCGGCCGCCCGCTCCCGGGGCGGGCTGTGCACGATGCTGCGCCCGTCGAGGCGCACGTCGCCGGCCAGGTGGCCGCCGGTGAAGCGCGGCACCAGCCCGGCGAGCACGCCGAGCAGGGTCGACTTGCCGGCGCCGGTCGGCCCGGCCACGAGGACCAGCTCGCCCTCCTCGATGGTCAGGTCGACCCCGTCGAGGATCCGCCGTCCGCCGTCGTGGGCGAAGGTGATGCCGCGCAGCTCGATCACGCCGCCGCCTCCTGCAGTGCGGAGCGGGGCGCGGGCGTCAGCACGGCGGGGAGTACGCCGACGAGCCCGCCGACCAGGGCGAGCGCGGTGGTCGTCGGGGCGGTCGTCACGTCGGGGTAGGCCACCGGGACGTCGTACCTCGCGACGAGGGTGCCGATGACCGCGGCCGCGAGCCCGGAGAGGACGACCACCGACTCGGGCCAGCGCCACGGGTCGGGGCGGTAGACGGTGCGCTCCACCCGGCGGCCGGCGCTGATCAGGCCGGCGACGGCCAGCACCAGACCGAGCACCACCATGGGCGCCGCCATCCAGCGCGGGGAGGTCTGGTCGAGCACGCCGTAGGCGCCGACGCACAGACCGCACAGCCCGGCGAGCATGAGCGCCCCGGTCAGGCGGCGCTCGGCGGCAGTGGCGGCGCCGGAGCGCCCGTAACCGCGGGTGTCCATCCCGGCAGCCAGGGCCAGGGACCGCTCGAGGGCGTCCTCGAGGATCGGCACCAGCAGCCGGCGCACCCGGCCGAGCCGGCGCTCGTCGCCCGCGCGGAGCGCCTGGGCCGCGCGGACCCGCCGCACGCTCTCGGCCAGCTGCGGGAGCACGGTCACCGCGACGAC
>JAPSKJ010000301.1 GCA_031177735.1 Nocardioides sp. | reverse complement strand
CCCCGGCCAGCCAGACGGCCTGGCGCCCGCCAGCCGGGGGAGGATGGCGACCTCAGCCACGCTGCGCGACGACGGCCCGGATGCATGGGAGGCGATCGAGCTGACCCGGCGGCATGATCGCCCCGGTGTGCGCGAGCTGCTGCGCCATGCCGCCGACGACGTCATCAGGCTCAACGGCACCCAGGCCGGCGAGACCACCGAGGCGCTGTTCACGGCGCTGGTGTCGTTCGGCGGCGAGCGCTGCGTCGTCGTGGGCCAGGACCGACGCACCCAGCTCGCCGACCAGCCGCTGGGGCCGGCTGCGCTGCGCAGCGCCCGGCGCGCCATGCACATGGCCGACCAGCTCGGGCTGCCCCTGGTCTGCGTCGTCGACACGCCGGGCGCCGACCTCTCCGCCGACGCGGAGGAGGGTGCCCTCGCCTCGGAGATCGCCCGCTGCCTGGCCGACATGGTCGCCCTGGATGTGCCGACCGTCTCGGTGATCCTGGGCGAGGGGTGCGGCGGTGGAGCGCTGGCGCTGCTGCCCGCCCGGCGGGTGATCGCCGCCGGCAACGCCTGGCTCTCACCGCTGCCTCCGGAGGGCGCCAGCGCGATCTTGCACGGCGATGTCGAGCACGCCCCGGAGATGGCCCGCCGCCAGCGCGTCCGCGCTCACGACCTGCTCGCCGACGGCATCGTCCACGCCGTCGTACCCGAGCTGCCCGCGGCCCACCTCGACCCGCCAGGCTTCTGTCGGGCGGTCGTCGCCGAGGTGATCCGGCAGATCCGCCAGCAAAGTCTTCCGATCAATGGAAGTGCCGCTGCCGGAATGATGTGACGACAGCCACTCTCTCCGCACGCCCGGTGTGGCGCCGGTCACCGCCGGCGCCACGCCATCCCGAGAGTGACCGAACCTGAAGGACCTGCCCATGTCGAACCCCGTGCCGACGGCCGGTGCGACCACCACCGGGACCGCCCGGTCGCGCCTGCCCGTCTACCTGCTCTGCTGGCTGTGCCTCGTCGCCGACGGCTACGACCTGATGAGCTACGGCGCCACCATGCCCGCCCTGATCGGGCAGGCCCCCTTCCACCTCACCCCCGACCAGGGCGGACACATCGGCAGCATGGCGTTGACCGGCATGCTCATCGGCTCGCTGGTGGCCGGGATGCTGACCGACCGGATCGGCCGCCGCCTGATCTTCATCGCCAGCGTCACGCTCTTCTCCACGGGGATGCTGCTCACCTCGACCGCGTCCAGCGTCGAGATGTTCGTCGCCTTCCGTGTGCTGACCTGTGTCGGTGTCGGTGGCCTGCTGCCGACCGCGGTCGCGCTCGCGAGCGAGTTCAGCAACCCGGCGAGCCGCTCCCGCACGCTCGGGCTGGTGCTCACCGGTCCGCCGGTCGGCATGGTGGTGGCCAGCTTCCTGGCCTCCCGGCTCGTGCCGGAGCACGGCTTCCGCCCGGTCTACGCCATCGCCGGTGTGATGCTGCTGATCGTCCCGTTGCTGTGGCGGATGCTGCCTGAGTCGCCGAGCTTCCTGGCCGCACGCGGCCGGAGTGCCGAGGCGGACCGTCTCCGGGCGACCTACGCACTCCCGGCTCCGGCGGAAGCGCCGGTGCAGGAGCAGGGCTCGCTGTCGGTGCTGGTCTCCGGACGCATGATCGTGCCGACGCTGCTCATCTGGGGGACGACCTTCTGCAGCCTGCTCACCGTCTTCGGCATCACGACCTGGCTGCCGCAGGTGATGGCGAAGTCCGGCTACGGCCTCGGGTCCTCGATCCAGTTCCTGCTGGTCTACTGCCTCGGCGCCGTGCTCGGCACGCTGCTGGCCTCCCAGATCGCCGAACGCGTCGGACCCAAGCCGGTCGTCGTGGTCGGGTACGCCGCCGCGGCCGTCGCGCTCCTGCTGGTGGCCACCACGCCGGCGACCCCGTTGCTCGTCGCGCTCATCCTGCTCGCCGGCTTCGGCGGCTTCGGCACCCAGAACATCCTCAACGACTTCATCGCCCGCTTCTACCCGGCCTCGGCGCGCGCCAGCGGCCTCGGCTGGGCGCTCGGCGTGGGGCGGATCGGCGGCATCATCGGCCCGACGTTCGGCGCCTGGGTCGTCTCCGCCGCCAACCCGTTGACGGCCACCGCCGTCGCATTCGCGGTGACCGCCCTGCTCGGCGGCCTGGTGATGCTGCTCGTCCCGCGCACCGCCCCCGCGGTCGCGCCCGCACCCGCTTCGACCACGGCACCCACGGAGGCACTGCGTTGACGCTCCACCACCACCTGTCCGATCTCCCTGACGAGGTGGAGGTCCTCATCTCGGGGGGCGGCCCGAGCGGTCTGTTCCTGGCCGCCGACCTGGCTCAGCGCGGGATCAGCACGGTCGTGGTGGAGCCGCGGATCGAGCTGGACTGGCTCCGGCCACGGGCCAAGACGACCAATGCGCGCACGATGAGCCACCTGCGCCGGATCGGCCTCGCCGACCGGCTCCGCGAGGCCGCGCCGCTGCCGGTGTCCTACTCCGACAGCGTCGCGTTCTGCACCTCGCTCACCGGCCACGAGCTGATCCGGTTCCACGAGGCGTTCCAGCTCCGCACGGGCCGCTACCCGCACCAGCCGGAGTGTGGGCAGCAGGTGGCGCAGCCGGTCGTGGAGCAGGTGCTGCGCGCGGCGGTGGCGGAGAGCGACCTGGCTCGGCTCGTGCTCGGCGTCTCCTTCGTCGCGACGGAGGCGAGCGGGTCCGATCGCACCCTGGTGCGGGTCCAGGACGCCGAGGGCACCACCCGCACGGTCGCCTGTCGCTACCTCGTCGGGGCGGACGGGATCTCCTCCGCCGTACGCCGCGACCTCGGGCTCCGGCTCGAGGGCTCCTCCGCGGCGAAGTCCAACCTGGGGCTGCTGTTCCGCTCCGAGCGGCTCGCCGAGGAGGTGCAGCTCGACGCGGCCGTGCAGTTCTGGGTGGTCGGCCGCCGCTACGCCGGCATGATCGGTCAGATGGACCAGGACGGTCTGTGGTGGGCCATCGTCCAGGGCTACCACGCGGAGGCGCCGCACTTCGCCGGGGTGCCGCGCGACCAGATCATCCGGTCCCTGGTCGGTGATCCGGCGGGGGAGCGGGTCGACATCGACGTCCTCGCCGAGGATCCGTGGACCGCACGCATGCTGCTGGCGCCGGCGTACCGCCGAGGCGACACCTTCCTGGTGGGCGACGCCGCCCACGCCAACCCGCCGTGGGGCGGGCACGGGTTCAACACGTGCATCGGGGACGCGGCCAACCTGGCCTGGAAGCTGGCGGCGGTGCTGCACGGCTGGGCGGGGCCGGAGCTGCTCGACAGCTACGAGGCCGAGCGCCGCCCGGTCGCGCGCCGCACGATCGACGACGCCGCCAACAACGGGACCGCACTGGCTGACGACTTCATCGACCCGGACCTCGACGCCGATGGCCCGGCCGGTGAGGCGGCCCGCGCCCGTACCGGGCAGGCGCTGCAGGTGAAGGAGTCGGAGTTCTTGTCGCTGGGCCTGGTGCTCGGCTACTCCTACCCGGACTCGCCGCTCGTGACTCCGGCCGGCTCCCCGGCGCCTGCGCCCGACCCGATCGTCTACGTGCCGTCCGCGGCTCCCGGCTGCCTGCTGCCGCACCGCTGGCTGGCGGACGGGTCTTCCCTCTACGACGTGCTGGGCAGCGGCTTCACGCTGCTCGTCGACGGCCGAACCGGTGACGGGGGTGCCGGTGACGG
>JAPSKJ010000300.1 GCA_031177735.1 Nocardioides sp. | reverse complement strand
GGAGACGCCCGCCGTTCGCTCACCTACCTGGAGGCGGCCGCCGGTGCGGCCGCCACCAAGAAGTCGGACCTGATCGACCTGGCCACCGCGGAGACGGCGGTCGACCGGGCCGCGGTGCGCTACGACCGCGAGGGCGACCAGCACTACGACGTGATCAGCGCGTTCATCAAGTCCGTGCGCGGCTCCGACGCCGACGCCGCGCTGCACTACCTGGCGCGGATGCTGGAGGCGGGGGAGGACCCGCGCTTCATCGCCCGGCGCCTGATGATCCTGGCCAGCGAGGACGTCGGCCTCGCCGACCCGACCGCGCTGAGCACTGCGGTCGCGGCCGCGCAGACCGTCCAGCTCATCGGCATGCCGGAGGCTCAGCTCACCCTGGCGCACGCCACCATCGCCCTGGCCGTCGCGCCGAAGTCCAACGCGGTGACCACGGCGATCGGCGCGGCGATCGCCGACGTGCGCGCGGGGCGGATCGGGACCGTCCCGGCCCACCTGCGCGACGCCCACTACGGCGGCGCGAAGAAGCTCGGCCACGGCGCCACCTACACCTACAGCCACGACGAGCCGTTCGGGATCGCCGAGCAGCAGTACCTCCCCGACGTGCTCGCGCAGGCGGCGTACTACCAGCCGAAGGAGATCGGCGCCGAGGCCGCGGTGAAGGACCGGTGGGAGCGGGTGCGGCGCATCATCCGGGGACGCTGATTCCGCGATCGGCGCGAGCGCCCCTTCCACGGTCCACCCGGGACGCACGGCGCGGGACCGCGCGATAGGGTCGGGTCCCATGATCTGGCAGGTGGCGCTCCTAGCCACCGGGGTGGCGATCGCCGGGGCCCTGGTGGCCACCCTGATCACCGTCGTCCGCGAGCGCAACGCGGCCGCCGAGCGGGCCGCCGAGGCCGAGGCGGAGGCCGACGCCCTCCGCGCCCGGATCGACGCTCTGGAGCGGAGCATCGCGGCCGTGCCACGGCCGGTCACCACGGACACCGAGTTCGTGATCACCCGGATGGGCGAGGAGCCCGCGGAGGCCGAGCGACTGCCCGCGCCGGTGCGGCTGACCGCACCCGCGTTCGCCGACGCCGTCCTGCGCGAGACGGTCGTCCACACCGTCGCGCTGGCCGCCGGCGTACGCCGCGCGCTGGCTCCGGAGGTGCGCAACCGGGTCCGCTTCGAGATGAAGCGCGAGATCAAGCGGTCGCGCAAGGCGCGCAAGATCGAGATGCGCGAGGCGCTGCGGGAGTACCGCGCGCGGCACCGCGCCGACGTGGTGCCCGACTCGGGCCGGCGCGGGCGGGACGTCGCGTGAGCCGGGCAGTGTGGTTCGCCGCCGGAGCGGGGGCGGGCATCTACGCGATGGTGCGGGGCCGCCGGGCGGCCGATGCCCTGACCGCCGATGGCCTGAGGATGCGCTGGCAGGCGCTCGGCGTGGGCGCTCGGATCCTGCGCGACGAGGTCGCCCAGGGCAAGGTCGACAAGGAGGCCGAGCTCCGGGAGAGGCTGGGCGTCCGCGCCGACGGAACACCCCAACTGATGTCTGGCCGGGCCGCGGCGGACGAGGAGAGCCGCACGGCGGCCGATGAAGAGAAGGAAGGCACCGACTGATGGAGACCGCGGAGATTCGCCGCCGGTTCATCGCGCACTTCGAGCACAACACCGCGGTGGGCGAGCACACGGTCGTGCCGTCGGCGCCGCTGCTGCTCGACGACCCGAACCTGCTCTTCGTCAACGCCGGCATGGTGCCGTTCAAGCCCTACTTCCTGGGCCAGGCCACGCCGCCGTTCCCGCGCGCCACCAGCGTGCAGAAGTGCATCCGCACCCCGGACATCGAGGACGTCGGGAAGACCACCCGGCACGGCACCTTCTTCGAGATGTGCGGCAACTTCTCCTTCGGTGACTACTTCAAGGAGGGCGCCATCACGGCCGCCTGGGAGCTGGTCACCAAGTCGCAGGCCGACGGCGGCTTCGGACTCGACGAGTCCGTGCTCTACCCGAGCGTGCTCGACGGCGACGAGGAGGCGGTCGGGATCTGGAAGCGGGTGACCGGGCTGCCCGACGACCGGATCGTGCGGCTGCCCCCGAAGGAGAACTACTGGTCGATGGGCGTGCCGGGCCCGGGCGGCCCGTGCTCGGAGATCCTCATCGACCGCGGCCCCGAGTTCGGTGCCGACCGCGACTGGGACGCCGGCGACCGCTACCTGGAGTTCTGGAACCTGGTCTTCATGCAGGACGAGCTCTCGGCCGTCCGCAGCAAGAGCGACTTCGACATCGCCGGCCAGCTGCCCCGGAAGAACATCGACACCGGGATGGGCCTGGAGCGGGTCGCCTACCTGCTGCAGGGCAAGAACAACATGTACGAGACCGACGTGATGTTCCCCGTCATCGCCAAGGCCGAGGAGCTCACCGGCAAGCGCTACGGCGCCGCCTACGAGGACGACGTGCGGCTGCGGGTCGTCGCTGACCACGTGCGCAGCTCGATGATGCTGATCGCCGACGGTGTCACCCCGGGCAACGAGGCGCGCGGCTACGTGCTGCGCCGGCTGCTGCGGCGCGCCGTGCGCTCCATGCGGCTGCTCGGCTTCGAGGACCGCGCCCTGCCTGAGCTGATGCCGGTCTCCCGCGACCGGATGGGGGAGACCTACACCGAGCTGCACAGCGGCTGGGACCGCATCGCGCAGGTCGCCTACGCCGAGGAGGACGCCTTCCGGCAGACGCTCAAGGCGGGCACCCAGATCTTCGACCTGGCGGCCGGGGAGGTGAAGCGGTCCGGCGGCGGCGTACTCAGCGGCGACAAGGCGTTCCAGCTGCACGACACCTACGGCTTCCCGATCGACCTCACCCTGGAGATGGCCGCCGAGGCCGGTCTGCAGGTGGACGAGGACGGCTTCCGCGGCCTGATGGCCGAGCAGCGCGAGCGCGCCAAGGCCGACGCACGCGCCAAGAAGGGCCAGCACGCCGACCTGTCGGTCTACCGCGGGATCCTCGACAGCAGCGGCCCCACCGAGTGGCTCGCCTACGAGACGCTGGAGACCGAGTCCGCCCCGGTCGCCCTGCTGCGCGAGGGCGCTGCGGTGCAGGCGCTGGGCAACGGCGAGGTCGGCGAGCTCGTGCTCGACCGCACCCCGTTCTACGCCGAGTCCGGGGGGCAGGCCGCCGACGCCGGCATCATCGAGTTCGACGGCGGTCGACTCGAGGTCATCGACGTCCAGCGGCCGGTCAAGGGCCTGGTGGTGCACCAGGTCCGTGTCGTCGACGGCACGCTCGAGCTCGGTCGCAGCGCGTCGTCGCTGCATGCCCAGGTCGACCCCGAGTGGCGCACCGGCGCCCGCCAGGCCCACTCCGGCACCCACATCGTGCACGCCGCGCTGCGCGAGGTGCTCGGCCCCACCGCCCTGCAGTCCGGCTCCTACAACCGGCCGGGCTACCTGCGCCTCGACTTCGGCTGGACCAAGGGGCTCAGCCCGGCACAGGTGCGCGAGATCGAGGAGGTCTCCAACAGCGCGCTGCGCGCGGACCTGCCGGTCTCCTGGCAGTACATGCCGCTGTCGAAGGCCAAGGAGTGGGGAGCGATCGCCCTGTTCGGCGAGACCTACGACGACTCCAGTGTGCGGGTGGTCGAGATCGGTGGACCCTGGAGCCGCGAGCTGTGCGGCGGCACCCACGTCGACCACTCCTCGCAGGTGGGCACGATCGTGGTCACCGGCGAGTCGTCGGTCGG
>JAPSKJ010000299.1 GCA_031177735.1 Nocardioides sp. | reverse complement strand
CGCACGGTGTCCACCGCCTCGAGCACCTCGGCGAGCGTCGCGGTGGAGCCGCCGGCGAGGAAGTCGAGCTCGAAGTGGTTGGGCGTGATGATGTCGGCCGCGGGGACCACCTCGTCGCGCATGAACTCCGGGATCCCGGGCCGCACGAAGAAGCCCCGACCCACGTCGCCCATCACCGGGTCGCAGCAGTAGACCGCGTCCGGGTTGACCGCCTTGACCCGTGCGACCGCATCGAGGATGACGGCGCCGACGGCCGGGTCGCCCTGGTAGCCGGAGAGCACCGCGTCGATCGCCGGGAAGGCGCCGCGCTCCTCCACGCCCGCGATCACGTCCGCGACGTCGGTCGGAGCCAGCAGCGGCCCGCGCCAGGTGCCGTAGCCGGTGTGGTTGGAGAAGTGCACCGTGAGCACCGGCCAGACCTCGTGGCCGAGCCTCTGGAGCGGGAAGACGGCGGCGGAGTTGCCGACGTGGCCGTAGGCCACCGAGGACTGGATCGAGAGGATCTGCACCCGGTCATTGTCCCGACTGAGCCTCACAGCGACCAGTCGACCGGCTCACCGCCCTGCTCGACCAACAGCCGGTTGACCCGGGAGAACGGGCGGGAGCCGAAGAAGCCACGGTAGGCCGACAGCGGAGAGGGGTGGACCGACTCGACGTAGGGCACCCGGCCGAGCACCGGCTTGAGGCCCTGGGCGTCGCGACCCCACAGGATCGCCGCCAGCGGGCCGCCGCGTGCCACGAGCGCCTCGATGGCCCGGCCGGTGACCTCCTCCCAGCCCTGTCCGCGGTGCGAGGCGGGCGCGCCGGGCCGCACGGTCAGGGCGCGGTTGAGCAGCATGACCCCGCGGTCGGACCAGGCGGTCAGGTCACCGTGCTCGGGCGGGGTGAGGCCGAGGTCGTCGGCGAGCTCGGCATAGATGTTGCGCAGCGAGGCCGGCAGCGGGCGCACGTGCGCCTCGACCGCGAAGGAGAGCCCGATCGGGTGGCCGGGGGTGGGATAGGGGTCCTGGCCGACGATCAGCACCCGCACGTCGGCGAGCGGGCGGCGGAAGGCGGCGAAGATCCGGTCGCCGGGCGGAAGGTAGGGCCGGCCCGCGGCGAGCTCGGCGCGGAGGAACGCGCCCAGCCGGGCGATAACGTCGTCCACAGGCGCGAGCGCCTCCGCCCAGTCGGGTGCCATGTGTCCTGCTGCGACGAGGCCGGCGAGCGCGCTCACGAGCGGCAGGTTAGCCTGCGAGCGAAGACGACTGGATCAATAGACTTCAAGGGAGCTGGCATGAGGTTCGGCGCGTTCATCCCGCAAGGCTGGCGGTTCGACCTGGTGGACATCCCCGACGCGGACCAGTGGCGGACGATGAACGACCTGGCCCAGCATCTCGACGGGGACCCGCGGTGGGAGTCCCTCTGGGTCTACGACCACTTCCACACCACCCCCATCCACTCCGACGAGGCCACCCACGAGGCGTGGACGCTGATGAGTGCGTTCGCCGCGACCACCTCGCGCATCCGGCTCGGACAGATGTGCACCTGCATGGCCTACCGCAACCCGGCCTACCTCGCGAAGGTCGCCGCCACCGTCGACCACGTCTCCGGCGGCCGGATCGAGATGGGCATCGGCGGCGGGTGGTACGAGCACGAGTGGCGCGCCTACGGCTACGGCTTCCCGAGTGCGGGCGACCGGCTCGGCATGCTCCGCGAGGGCGTCCAGATCTTCCGCCAGGCCTGGACCGAGGGCGTCGCCACGCTCGACGGCAAGCACTACCAGGTCGACGGCGCCATCGTCCGGCCGCTGCCGCTGCAGCGCACCTCGCCGGTCAACAACATCCCGGTGTGGATCGCCGGCGGCGGCGAGAAGGTGACCCTCAAGATCGCCGCGCAGTACGCCGACTACACCAACTTCGCGCCGGCGGTCTTCGAGGCGAAGTCGGCCATCCTCGCCGAGCACTGCCGCACGGTGGGCCGCGACTTCGAGGAGATCACCCGCAGCGCCAACATCAACGTGATCATCGGGGAGACCGAGGCGGAGGTCGCCGACAAGCTCGCCCGGTTCAGCGAGAAGATGGCCAAGGTCGCCGGCGGGCACGCCGAGTCCCACCTTGAGCAGTACCGCACCAGCATCGGCGTGGGCACCGCCGAGCAGATCGCCGAGCGGCTCAGCGAGCTGAAGGAGAAGGGCCTGGCCTACACCATCGGCTACTTCCCGGACGCCGCCTACGACCGCAGCGGCCTGGAGCTCTTCGCCGACAAGGTCATCCCCGAGCTGGCCTGACCGGCCGGGAGAGCCGGTCCAGGAAGCCGATCGGCAGCCCCTGGGGTCACCGGCCCCGACATCTCGGCGGGAGCGGCTCGGGCACCCGCGTCGGTGGGTCAGTCGCCCGGCGGGCTCACAGGCCGAGCCGTGCGAGCACGCGGTCGGCAGCGTGCCCGTCCTCGAGCGAGGTGTAGGTCTCGCGGAACGTCGCGTACCGCTCGGCGTAGGCCTTCTCGTAGGCGCCGAGGTCGGCGAGCACCTCGACCACCTCCTCGGTCGTGCGCAGGATCGGTCCGGGGGCGTCGGGGACGAAGTCGAAGTAGAACCCGCGGATCGAGTCGCGGAAGCGGTCCAGGTCGTAGGCGTAGTAGACGATCGGCCGACCGGTGATGGCGAAGTCGAACATCGTCGAGGAGTAGTCGGTCACCAAGACGTCGCTCAGGCAGTAGAGGTCCCGCACGTCGGGGTAGTAGGAGACGTCGCGCACGGCCGGATGGGCGGGCACCCGCGACCGACCCGTGGCCATGTTGTGGGAGCGCACCAGCAGCACGTGGTCGCCGCCGAGCGCCTCGGTGAACCGGTCGATGTCGAGCATCAGCGGCAGCTCCGGCCCGCTGTCGGCGAAGACCTCGTCGTCGCGCCAGGTGGGTGTGTAGAGCACGACGGTCGCGCCGTCCGGGATGTCCAGGTCGCGGCGCAGCTGCACGCCGACATCGCGGCTCTCCGGCTGGCTGAGCAGGTCGTTGCGCGGGTAGCCGCTCTCGAGCACCTCCCCGGTGTACCGGAACGCCTGCCGCAACCGCGGGGTGCTCACCTCGTTGGGGGAGAGCAGCAGGTCCCACTTCGCCACGTCATGGTCCAGCCGGTCCAGGCGGCCCTCGGGCGCCCACAGCACGTCGCGGTGGATGCGCTTGAGCGGCGTGCCGTGCCAGGTCTGCAGGTAGGTGGCGCCGGGACGCTTCTCCCACTCGACCTCGGTGTGGGTGTTGGCGATGAGCAGGTCCGCCGCCTCGAGCGCCGCAGTGGCCGCCGGGCTGTCCACGTCGACGGTCTCGACCCCGGCGGGGAACGCGGAGAGGTGCGCCTGGTCGGCCAGCCAGACGTGACGGAGCCCCGGTCGGTCGCGCAGCCGCTCCCACAGTGCGCGTGGGCTGTCGGAGAAGCGTCCGTGGAAGCTGTTCCAGACGATGTTCTGATGGGTCACGCAGGCACCTCCCGGTCGGTGGACGTAGCTGGGTCCGTGGCTGGGTCCGTCGCTGGGTCCGTCGCTGAGTACGCCGTCGGCGCGGCGCCCTCGAGCAGGTCAGCGACCTCGGCCCAGCTGTCGGTGACGGCTCCGGCGCCCGCGGCGCGCAGTGCCGCGGCTCGCTCGGCGCGTTCGGGCGCCGGCACGAACGCCAGGTTGCCGATCGTCCAGATGCCGGCGCCCACGGCGGAGCGTACGCCGGCGACGGCGTCCTCGACGGCCACGGCCTCCTGCGCCGACAC
>JAPSKJ010000298.1 GCA_031177735.1 Nocardioides sp. | reverse complement strand
AGCAGTCCGGACACATCGCCGACGTCGGCTTCGACCTCTACGTCCGGCTCGTCGGCGAGGCCGTCAACGACTTCAAGGGCGAGGCCGCCCCGGAGCTCAACGAGGTCCGCATCGAGCTGCCCGTCGATGCGCACCTGCCCCACGACTACATCCCCTCCGAGCGGTTGCGGCTGGAGATGTACAAGCGGCTGGCCGAGGTGCGCGCAGACGAGGACGTCGACGCCATCGACACCGAGCTGCGCGACCGCTACGGCGAGCCGCCGCAGGAGGTCACCTCGCTGCTGCTGGTCGCCCGCTTCCGGGCCCGGGCCCGCCAGGCCGGGATCGGTGAGGTGACGATGGCCGGCAAGAACGTCCGGTTCGCGCCGGTCTCCCTGCCGGAGTCGCGGCAGGTGCGGCTGCAGCGGATGTATCCCAAGGCGCTGCTGAAGACCCAGAGCGACACCCTGCTGGTGCCGCGGCCGATCTCCTCGGGCTTCCCGGCCAAGCCGCTCGACGGGATCGCGCTGCTCCAGTGGGCCCGCGGGGTCATCGACCAGATCGTCGACCCGCCGGAGGCGCGCGGGTAGCTCGCGCCCCGGCCGGCGGTCAGCTCGCGGGTGGAGCCGGCTCGGCCTGTGGGCGCGGCCGGTTCCAGGGCCAGGTGATCAGCGCCCACCCCGCCAGCACGATCGCGGCCTCCGCGACGACGTACCACGGCCAGGGTCCGAGCAGGTCCAGGAGCGAGCCGACCTCGGCGGGCTTGCGCGCGAGGTAGCCGTAGTTGGTGCCGGTCAGCGCGTTGAGCACCATGACCGCGGACGCCCACACCAGCGTGCAGCCGGCCGAGAACCAGTAGCCCGCCCAGGTCGGTCCGATCCGGAGGCCGAAGCAGACGAAGAGCGCCGCCCAGATCGTCAGCAGGTGCATCCCGAAGTACATGAAGTACTCCGGGTGGGGGACGTCGTCGTCGAGCGTCGGCGTCAAGATCGCCTGCACGGTCAGCGTCAGCGCCCAGAAGTAGAGCAGGGCGCTGGCCCGCCGGCTCCGGGTCCACAGCGCGTACGCCGCGACCGGCCAGGCGAGATCGCAGATCTGGATCGGCAGGGAGGAGCCGAGGTCGAAGGTGCCGGGAAGCAGCTGGCGGACCTGGAACGGCAGGGTGAACAGCGGCAGTGCGAGCGCGAGCCACCGCCGCGCGGCCAGCTCCGCAGCGGTGTCCCGCACCCGCCGGCCCACGCCGACGGCGGCGATCGCACCCACCACGCCGACCCCTGCGGCGATGAGGTGCGAGGCTCCGTACGGCTCGAACGCGCCGGCCATGTCGAGAGCCTAGGGCTCGGGCCCCGGATGCGCTGCTCGGCGGATCGGCCGGTCGTGACGCCCCAGACCCCACCGTGCGTGGGTCGATCGTCACGACCCGGGCATCTGAGAGGATCGCCCCATGACCATGGAGGCGTTCGGCGAGGAGTTCGGCGAGGAGCCGGGGCAGGTCCCTGCGTTGGGGGCGGAGCCGGGCTGGCTGAGCGAGGAGGAGCTCGCCGCCACCCGCGGCCGGGTCCCGATCCTGTACGTCGAGGCGCTGCCCGTCCGCGCCGACCCGGACGGCCAGATCGTGGAGGTCGGGCTGCTGCTGCGCGGCTCGCCGACGACCGGCCGGATCACCCGCTCGCTGGTCTCCGGTCGGGTGCTGCACGGTGAGCGGGTGCGTGACGCGCTGATGCGCCACCTCGAGAAGGACCTCGGACCCACAGCGTTCCCGCTGCTGCCGACCCGGGTCGTGCCCGACGCCGTCGCGGAGTACTTCCCCTGGCCGACCGGTCGCCTGCACGACCCGCGCCAGCACGCCGTCGCGCTCGCGTTCGTCGTGCCGGTCTCGGGGGAGTGCCAGCCGCGTCAGGACGCCCTGGAGCTCACCTGGGTGACGCCCGCGGAGGCCGTGACCGACGCGATCGCCGACGACCTCGACGGTGGCCGGGGGGCGCTGCTGCGCCAGCTGCTCCACCAGGTGGGCGCGGTGTGACCGAGCCGCTCGTCGACTTCGTCGACATGATGCGGCTGATGCGGGAGCGGTGCGCCTGGAAGGCGTCGCAGACCCACACCTCCCTCGCGCCCTACCTGCGTGAGGAGGCGGCCGAGGTGCTCGAGGCGATCGAGGAGGGCGACCGCACCGGGTCGTGGGACCACCTCAAGGAGGAGCTGGGCGACCTGCTCCTGCAGGTCTACTTCCACGCCGCGATCGCCGAGGAGGCCGGCCACTTCAGCATGGACGACGTCGTGGTGGGCCTGGCCGAGAAGATGCGGCGACGCAACCCGCACGTGTTCGGGCCGGAGGCCGGGTCCGGTCGCCGCTACTCGATCGAGGAGATCGAGGAGCTGTGGCAGGCGGCCAAGGCGGCCGAGCGGGGTGGCGGCTGAGCCGTCACCCCGCCCGCGCCGGGCCCGACGTCACCGGGCTGACGATCGCGTGCGACGGGTCGATCGACCGTCGGAGCCGGCGGTCAGTGGTAGAAGTACGGGTCGAGGACGGAGACCTCGGTGATCCGGTCGACCGGCAGCCCGTTGGTCGCCGCCGCGTCCCGGATCGACTCCGGGCTCGGGCCGTCGTAGATGCAGTAGGTGACCGTCTTGTCCGAGCTGACGTAGGAGTGCACCCAGGTCACGTCGTGACCGAGGTTGCCCTTGACCACGGTCGCGCACGCGACGGCACCGTCGTCCGTGGTCGGGATCTGCAGGCCGTCTGGAAAGGTGCGCTGGACGAGGAAACGCGGCATCGGATTCTCCTGGTGATCGGTGCGGCCGGCGGGTCCGGCGCTTCTCGCACTACGATCCGCCGACCGGTCGGGCGGGACATGGGGAGCGGCTCCCCATTTCTGCTGGCGGTCGACCCCCTACTGCCGGGCCGCCTCCCGCCGGGACGAGACGCCGAGCTTGCCCAGCACCGCCGAGACATGATGGCCGGCGGTCTTGACCGAGATGTACAGCCGCCCCGCGATCTCGGCGTTGGTGAGCCCCTCCCGCAGCAGCGCGAGCACCTCGCGCTCACGCTCGGTCAGGCCGTGCGGGTCGGCCGCGGTGGCAGGGTGCACGCGCCGCGGCACCGGCAGCCCGAGGCTGCGCATCCGAGCCGCGGCCCGGTCGCCCTGCCACCGCGCCCCGAGCGCGTCCAGCGCGATCACCGCCGCCCGCAGGGCGTCCGGATCCTCGGTCCCGACACGCGCGAGTGCCGCCTCGTAGGGGCAGCCGATCGCCTCCCACGCCTGAGCCGCAGCGAGAACGTCGCCATGCAGCTGCGCGGCGAAGGCGGGCGCGGCCGCGGCGAGTCGGGGGTCGTCCGGTTGGAGCGCGCCGATCCGGACCAGCCACCAGCCGAGCTCGCCCACCGCCCACGGCAGGCCGAGGGCCACGGCCTGATCGAAGACCGGCCGCAGCAACGGTGGGGCGGGGGTGCCCTCGCGGTCGGCCAGCTCGGCGTAGCCGACGGCCACCGGCCAGGTCCGTTGGAGGTCTCGGGTGGGCTCCGCGACCGCCCAGGCGGCCGCCAACGCTGATTCGGCTGGTCTGCCGGCGCGCACCGCGATCCGGGCGAGCGTGGTCAGGCCGGAGATCTCACTGATCGGGTAGGCCGCACCGGCGGCGATGGTGGCGAGCTCTGCGGCGCGGTCCCAGTGGCCCTGCTCGAACTCCACACGCGCCAGCCAGCCCGTGGCGTAGGAGCCGATGTCGTCGATGTCCCGCTCCAGGCACCAGGCGCGACACCGCTCCAGGCCGGACCGGGCGGT
>JAPSKJ010000297.1 GCA_031177735.1 Nocardioides sp. | reverse complement strand
GGCCGCACCCGGGCGGGTGCGGCCTTCGTTGCCTCGCGAGCGCTCAGGCGCAGTCGAAGCAGATCATCTTCTTCGCGTCCGCCAGCTGGCTGCGGTGGTGGACCAGGAAGCAGCTCATGCAGGTGAACTCGTCGTCCTGCTTGGGCTTCACCTCGACCGCGAGCTCTTCGTGCGACAGGTCGGCCCCGGGCAGCTCGAACGACTCGGCGGCTTCGGCCTCGTCCTCGTCGACCTTGCCGGAGTTCTTGTCGTGACGCCGCGCCTTGAGCTCTTCGATGCTCTCCTCGGACTGCTCTTCTTCGTTCTTGCGCGGTGCGTCGTAGTCCGTCGCCATGCGCCACTCCCTTTCCCTCGACACCCGGCCGCCGCGGCCCTGTAGGGCCGTGCATCGGCGCCAGATTGTGCACCATCGCACCCCATCCACCCACATCGGGTGTGGGCTGCCCCGCGTGAACAGTGCGTGACCTGAGGCTATTCCCTGATTTCGGTCGGGTCAGAGCTCCGGGTCGTCCCCGCCCGTCGCCGCGTAGCCGGCCTCGACGACGGCGGCGAGGAACTCGTCGAACCCGTGCTCCGGGGCGGCGACGACGAGGGTGCGTCCTCCCACGCCTGTCCGTACCCCGATCCGGGCACCCGCACCCTCCGCGACGAGCGCTCCTGCGGCGTAGTCCCAGAGGTTGACGCCCTCCTCCACGTAGGCGTCGGCCTGGCCGTCGGCCAGGTGGCACAGCTCCAGAGCGCACGAGCCGTGCCGCCGGATGTCACGCACCTTCGGAAGGAGCGCGACCAGGCAGCGGGCCTGCAGCTCGCGCTGGGCGGCGTCGTAGGAGAAGCCGGTGATGACCAGGCGCTGGTGCAGCGGAGCCGGCGGGCGTACGCCGACGGGCCGGCCGTCCTTGCACGCCTCGACGCCACCGTCGGATCGGCGGTGCGCGGTGTACTCGACCCCGGTCGCGGCGTTGACCACCACACCGGCCACCACGACACCGTCGACCTCGGCGGCGATGGAGACGGCGTACTCGGGCAGGCCGTAGACGAAGTTCACGGTGCCGTCGATGGGGTCGATGATCCAGCGGACACCGGTGGTGCCGTCCTCGTCGTCCCCTTCCTCGCCGAGGAAGGCGTCGTCCGGACGCTGGGCGCGGATCAGCTCGCGGATGAGCCGCTCGCTGTCGTGGTCGGTCGCGGTGACGACGTCGACGTCGCTGGACTTGGTGTGCGCGACCGTCACCCCCTCCTCCGCTCGTTCGCGGATCAGCGCCACGGCGGCCCGGGCGGCGTCCAGGGCGATGTCGCGGAGCTCGGCGCTCACGCGTCCTCACCGCACAGGGCCGGGCGCTCCTCACGCAGGTTGCGGCAGCAGCCCACCGGGCAGCGGTCCCACAGCGGGCCGGTGCCTCCGACGGCCGGGCGGGTCACCTGCTCCCCCCGCTCGACGGCCGCCCGCTCGAGCAGCAGCTCGCGGACGGCGGCGACGAACCGGGCGTCGTCGCCCGGTGTGGCGCTGCGGCGGGCGGGCAGGCCGAGCGACTCGGCGGTCGCCATCGCCTCGGTGTCGAGGTCGTAGATGACCTCCATGTGGTCGGAGACGAAGCCGATGGGTGTCATCACCACGGACGTCGCGCCCTGGCTGGCGAGCTCGGTGAGCCGGTCGTTGACGTCCGGCTCGAGCCACGGGATGTGGGGGGCACCGGAACGGGAGCAGAAGACCAGCTCGTGCGGCAGCGCCAGCCCGGTCTCCTCGCGCACACGTGCGGCGACGACCTCGGCCAGGTCGAGGTGCTGGGCCTGGTAGGCACCGCCGCGTCCGGGCGGTCCGGACGCCTCGTTCATCGCCGTGGGGATCGAGTGGGTCACGAAGACCAGGTGTGCCCCTGGGCGGACCGGCTCGGGGAGGTCCGCCAACGAGGCGAGGACGCCGTCGACGACCGGCTCGACGAACCCGGGGTGGTTGAAGTAGTTCCTCAGCTTGTCGATCCGGGGCGCGCCCTCGACGGCGGCCACCGCGTCGAAGAGGTTCTCCCGGTACTGCCGGCACGAGGAGTACGACGAGTAGGCGCTGGTGGTGAAGCAGGCGACCCGCTGCACGCCGTCGGCCGTCATCTGCCGCACCGTGTCGGTCAGGTAGGGGTCCCAGTTGCGGTTGCCCCAGTAGACCGGCAGGTCGATGCCGTGCTCGTCGAGGTCGGCGCGCAGGGCGGCCAGGAAGGCGCGGTTCTGGTCGTTGATCGGCGAGCGACCGCCGAAGCCGTAGTAGTGCTGGCCCACCTCAGCCAGCCGCTCGCGCGGGATCCCGCGGCCGCGGGTGACGTTCTCCAGGAACGGCACGACGTCCTCGGGGCGCTCGGGCCCGCCGAAGGAGAGCAGCAGCAGCGCGTCGTACGGGCGCACGTCGAGGGCCATGCCCCCAGCCTATTTCCTCCACCAGCGCCGATTGGCCGGAGGGGTCGGTCCGGTCCTAGGTTCGGAGCCGTCATGGCGATGCTCTCCTCCTACCGCACGGTGCTGTCGGTCCCCGGCGCGGCGCTGTTCTGCCTCACCGGGCTCGTGGCCCGGATGCCCATCTCGATGGCGGGCCTGGGCATCGTGCTGGCGGTCGAGGGCGCCACCGGCTCCTACGGCACGGCCGGCGCGGTGTCGGCGGCCTACATGGTCGCCAACGCGCTGCTCGCCATCGTCCAGGGCCGGCTGATCGACCGACTGGGCCAGGCACGGGTGCTCGCCCTGGCGGCCGGCGTCTTCGGGGTCGCGATGGCGGTGCTGATCTGGTCGGTGTCGACCGACCAGACCGCGCTGGTCTCCTACCTCTGCGCAGCCGTCGCCGGTGGATCCCTGCCCCAGATCGCCTCGTGCGTCCGGGCGCGCTGGTCGCACGTGCTGACCGACTCACGCCAGATCTCGACCGCGTACGCCCTGGAGGCGGTCGCCGACGAGGTCGTGTTCATCACCGGCCCGATCATCGTGACGCTGGTGGCGACCACCGTGCACCCGACCGCAGGGCTCGCGGTCACCGCCGTCGTCGGGGTGCTCGGCACCCTCGCCTTCGCCGGCCAGCGGCGCACGGAGCCACCCACGCACCGCCAGCGCTCCGTGACCGACCGGGCGCCCCTGCCGTGGCGCACCCTGGTCCCGCTGGCGATCGTGTGCCTGGCCCTCGGCGTCCTGTTCGGGGCGGCCGAGGTCACCACGGTGGCCTTCGCCGACGAGCACGACGTGCCGGCAGCCGCCGGCCTCCTGCTCGCGGCGTGGGCGCTGGGCAGCCTCGCGTCGGGGGTCGTCACCGGGGCCGTGCACTGGCAGACCGGTCCCGACGTCAGGGTGCGCTGGGGCGCTCTCGCCATGGCGGCGGCCATGGTGCCGCTGTACTTCGCCCCCTCGGTCCCGGTGCTCGGCCTGCTGCTCCTCGTGGGCGGCTGCACGATCGCACCGACCATGGTGGCCACCATGTCCTTGACGGCCCAGAGCGTCCCGCCGGCCCGGCTGACCGAGGGCATGGCCATCATGCAGACCGGCCTGGTCGCCGGTGTCGCGCCGGGGGCGAGCATCAGCGGGCTCGTCGTCGACCACCACGGCGCCTCCGCGGCGTTCCTGGTCTCGGTGGCAGCCGGCCTGGTCGCGGCCGGCGCCGCGCTGGTGCTGCCGAGGTCACGCACCTCCTCCGAGGTGGCCGTCTAAGGTCGGCCGCATGACCCAGTGGAGCAACTGGTCGGGCCTGGCCACCGCCCGCCCGGCGCAGGCGCTCGCCCCGCTGGACGCCGAGGAG
>JAPSKJ010000020.1 GCA_031177735.1 Nocardioides sp. | reverse complement strand
CCCTTGCGCAGGCCGACCTTGCGCGCCTTGAAGGCCTTCGTGACGGCCTGCCTGGCCGGCTTCTGGTCCACCTCAGGCGTCGATCGCGTCGACGTCGACCTCGTAGGCCCCCGCCACGATGAACTCCTTGCGCGGCGCGACGTCGGAGCCCATCAGCAGCTCGAAGACGCCGGCTGCGCTCTCGACGTCGTCGACGGTGAGCCGCCGCAGTGTCCGGCGCCGCGGGTCCATCGTCGTCTCGGCCAGCTGGTCGGCGTCCATCTCGCCCAGGCCCTTGTAGCGCTGGACCGGGTCCTTCCAGTTGACGCCCTTCTTCTTCAGCTCGGCCAGCTTCCGCTGCAGCTCGTCGTCGGAGTAGGTGTAGATGTACTTGTCCATGCCCTTCTTGGGGTTGGACAGCTCGATGCGGTGCAGTGGCGGCACCGCGGAGTAGACCCGGCCCGCCCGGACCAGCTCAGGCATGTACTTGAAGAACAAGGTGGCGAGCAGGGTGCGGATGTGGGCGCCGTCGGAGTCGGCGTCGGCCATGAAGATGATCTTGCCGTAGCGCACCGCGTCGAGGTCGAAGGTGCGGCCCGACCCGGCGCCGACGACCTGGATGATCGAGGCGCACTCGGCGTTCTTCAGCATGTCGCCCACCGAGGCCTTCTGGACGTTGAGGATCTTGCCTCGGATCGGCAGCAGCGCCTGGAACTCCGAGTTGCGGGCCAGCTTCGCGGTGCCGAGCGCCGAGTCGCCCTCGACGATGAACAGCTCGGTGCGCTCGTTGTCCGTCGCACGGCAGTCGGCGAGCTTCGCCGGCAGGGCGGAGGACTCCAGGGCGTTCTTGCGGCGCTGGGTCTCCTTGTGCTGGCGGGCGGCGATGCGGGTCTTGGAGGCGCCGAGCACCTTCTCCATGACCAGCTTGGCCTGCTGCTTGTCCTTGGCCTTGGTCGAGGTGAGGAACTTCTTCAGCTCCGCGGAGACGACCTTGCGGACGATGGTGCGGGCCGCGGGCGTGCCGAGGATCTCCTTGGTCTGTCCCTCGAACTGGGGCTCGGCGAGCCGGACGGTGACGACCGCCGTCATACCCTCGAGCACGTCGTCCTTGATCACGTCGGCGTCGTTGACCTTGAGCACCTTGGCGGCCTTCATCGCCTCGTTGAACGTCTTGGTCACCGCCTGCTCGAAGCCGCTCACGTGGGTGCCGCCCTTCGGGGTGGCGATGACGTTGACGAACGAGCGCAGCTCGGTGTCGTAGCCGGTGCCCCAACGGACCGCGACGTCGACGTGCAGCTGCCGCTCGACGTCCTGCGGCGTCATGTGTCCGGCCTCGTCGAGCATCGGCACCGTCTCCACGAAGGTGTCGGAGCCCTGCAGCCGCAGGACCTCGGTGACCGGCTCGTCGGTGGCCAGGAAGTCGGCGAACTCCGCGATGCCGCCGTCGTGGCGGAACTTCTCCTCCACCGGGTCGGGGCCACGCAGGTCGCGGATGACCAGCTCCAGACCCGGGACGATGAAGGAGGTCTGCCGAGCCCGGGTGACGAGCTCCTCGAAGACGAACCGGGCGTCCTTGGTGAAGATCTGCTTGTCCGGCCAGAACCGGATGAGCGTGCCGCTCTTGCCCTTGGCGACCCGCCCGCCCTTGCGGCTCAGCCCGCTCTGCGCGGTGAAGCCCACCCCGGGCCCGTCGCCGTCGAACACACCCGGGACACCGCGCTGGAACGAGATCCCCTGCCGGGCCGGCGACCGGTCGACGTCGATGTCCATCCGGGACGAGAGCGCGTTGACCACGGACAGGCCGACGCCGTGCAGCCCACCGGTGGCCATGTAGGACGACCCGCCGAACTTGCCGCCGGCGTGCAGCTTCGTCGCAACGACCTCGACGCCGGGCAACCCGGTCTTGGGCTCCTTGTCCGTCGGGATGCCCCGGCCGTCGTCGTAGACCTCCGCAGACCCGTCGGGGTGCAAGGTCACCTCGACATGGGTCGCGTGGCCGCCGAGGGCCTCGTCGACGCCGTTGTCGATGATCTCCCACAGGCAGTGCATGAGACCGCGGGTGTCGGTGGACCCGATGTACATGCCGGGGCGCTTGCGGACGGCCTCCAGCCCCTCGAGGACGAGGAGATGGGCGGCGTTGTAGGTGCTGTCGATCGGAGGGCTCCTGTGTGGTCTCCGGCGCGGGTGGCCGGTGGTGGCGTGCAGTGAAATCTAACCTCCGACACGCCGTCCGCCCGTGCCGCCACGCGTCGATGCGGAGAACTACGGTGATCGATGAGGTGGCTGATCGATTTTCCGCCGGATCGGGTACCTCTGCGGCACAACCGAAATCCGCACGTCCGACGCAATCCGAATACACCATCAGAACAGCAAGCCCCGAGCAGTGCACGTCACGATGTGGACACGGATTCACCGGATCCGCAACCACCGGCGCTCACCGTTCGTCAGACTGACCAGCAGCAATCCGAACGATCGCAGAACCCTGAACTTCGCAGACCCCGAGCAGACCTTGACCAACGCAGCACCGGCCACCGCACCGGTCGTGGTCCGGACGAAGCCGTCCGGCACCCGATACCGCGAGCGACGTGGCGGCCGGCCGTGATGAGATTGGGTGACGGGTGACACGTTGCCGTGGGAATCCTTGGTGGGCCCGCTACGTTGCACCAGTCACCGAACGATCGAGAAATGAGGCCGATGTGACCACTGCAGTTGCCCCCAGCTCTCCGCTGACTGCCGCGGACCGCTGTGACCGTTGCGGAGCCCAGGCCTATCTCCGTGTCGAGCTCCAGTCCGGTGGCGAGCTCTTGTTCTGCGCGCACCACGCGCGTGAGCACGGCGAGAAGCTCAAGGAGATCGCCGCCAACGTCGTCGACGAGACCCACAAGCTCAGCGAGCGCTGACCTATCTGACACCTAGACCTCACGAGGGCCCCGGACTCCGTCCGGGGCCCTCGTGTCATCATCAGGCGTGACCCTGGTCGAGATCGCCGTCGCCATCGCCATCGCCGCCGGTCTCGCCGGCATGATCGTGCCGATCCTGCCGGGTGCCGTGCTGATCGCCGCGGCCATCCTGGTGTGGGCGCTCGAGGTCGGCGGGTCCACGGCGTGGATCGTGTTCGGCGTCGCTCTGGCGCTCCTCGTGCTGGGCTCCGTGGTGAAGTTCCTGGTGCCCGGACGCCGGCTTCAGGCGGCCGGAGTGCCGAACCGCAGCCTGTGGGCCGGGGCCGGCCTCGGCGTCGTCGGGTTCTTCGTCATCCCGGTCATCGGCATCTTCGTCGGGTTCGTGCTCGGGATCTACCTGGCCGAGTGGCAGCGGGTCGGCCGCGACGCCGCGTGGCCCTCGACGAAGCACGCCCTCAAGGCGACCGGGTTGAGCATCCTGATCGAGCTCGCGGCCGGCGTGCTCGCCGCTGCGGCGTGGGCCGTCGGCGTCGTGCTCACCTAGCGCCGAGCGACGAGGCCGCCGTCCCGGTCGGGACGGCGGCCTCGGTGCGCGGTGGTCGGCGCGCGCTCAGTCCAGGTAGTCGCGCAGGACCTGGGAGCGGCTCGGGTGCCGCAACTTCGACATCGTCTTGGACTCGATCTGGCGAATACGCTCGCGGGTGACGCCGTAGACCTTGCCGATCTCGTCGAGCGTCTTCGGCTGGCCGTCGGTGAGGCCGAACCGCATGCTGACCACGCCGGCCTCACGCTCGGACAGCGTGTCGAGCACCGCGTGGAGCTGCTCCTGCAGCAGCGTGAAGCTCACCGCGTCGGCGGGGACGATCGCCTCGGAGTCCTCGATCAGGTCACCGAACTCGGAGTCGCCGTCCTCACCCAGCGGGGTGTGCAGCGAGATCGGCTCGCGGCCGTACTTCTGGACCTCGATGACCTTCTCCGGGGTCATGTCGAGCTCCTTGGCGAGCTCCTCCGGGGTGGGCTCGCGACCCAGGTCCTGGAGCATCTGGCGCTGCACGCGGGCCAGCTTGTTGATGACCTCGACCATGTGCACCGGGATACGGATGGTGCGGGCCTGGTCGGCCATGGCCCGGGTGATGGCCTGCCGGATCCACCAGGTCGCGTACGTCGAGAACTTGTAGCCCTTGGTGTAGTCGAACTTCTCGACCGCACGGATCAGACCGAGGTTGCCCTCCTGGATGAGGTCGAGGAAGAGCATGCCGCGGCCGGTGTAACGCTTCGCCAGGCTGACGACGAGACGCAGGTTGGCCTCGAGCAGGTGGTTCTTGGCGCGACGGCCGTCCTCGGCGATCCACTCCAGCTCCTCCAGGAGCTTGGGCGTGATCTTGCCGCCCTTGGCGAGCTTCTCCTCGGCGAAGAGACCGGCCTCGATCCGCTTGGCGAGCTCGACCTCCATCTCGGCGTTGAGGAGCGGCACCTTGCCGATCTGCTTGAGGTAGTCCTTGACCGGGTCGGCGGTCGCACCGGCGACCATGACCTGCTGCTCGGGCTCGTCGGTGTCGTCGGCCGCGGAGACGACGAAGGAGGCCTCCTTCTCGTCCTCCTTGATCGTGGGGTCGGCGGCGACGTCCTTCTCGAACTGCTCGTCGGGGAGGTCGGGAAGGATCTTCTTGCCGTCCGGGCCCAGCTTCGGCTCGTCCACGAGCGCGACCTCGGTGTCGTCGACCTCGAGGTCGGTGAGGTCCACCTCCACCAGGTCGGCCGGCTCCTCGGTGTCGCCGACGGGCGCCTCGGCGGCCTTCTTGGCGGCGGGCGCCGTCTTCTTGGCCGGCGCGGCCTTCTTCGCGGGCGCCTTCGCGGTGGCGGTCGCCTTGCGGGTGGTCGCCGCGACGGCGCGCGTCGAGCTCGTGACACCCATCTCGACCGAGATGCCGAGCGAGGCCAGGTGGAGCAGGAGCGACTTGAGGTGGCGAGGCTCCACGGCCGCCTCCTCCGTGGCCCGGCGAAGCTCCTCGGGCGTCACGCTGCTGGTGCTGCCCTGAACCTGTGCCTTCGCCTGAGCCCGCTCGATGAGGGACACAACGGCCGGGTGAGCAAGCACCTCGGCGGGGATCTTGCGTGCGTTCGAGGACACGAACACCTCTCGTGAAACTGAGTCTGGGCGCGACAAGGCCCGCTTACGTCAAGGCCTGTCTCCATAGTCTGCCACGAGGTCCCACACAGCATCGACTCGGCCACGCCGGCGACCGTGAGTCGTGCGCCACGTCGTGGGTCCGGTGCGCCGGGCTACTGGCTCGCGGCGGCAGCCTTGCTGGCCGCCTTCTTCGCCTGCTTGTACTCGCGGACCTTCTGCAGCGAGCTGCCGTCGACGACGTCAGCGACCGAGCGGTAGCCCTCGAGGGCGTAGTCGCCCGCGGCCTGCTCCCAGCCGTCGGGGCGCACGCCGAGTTGCTTGGCGAGCAGTGCCACGAAGATCTGGGCCTTCTGCTTGCCGAAGCCGGGAAGGTCCTGGACCCGCTTGAGCAGCTCCTTGCCGTCCGCGGCCTCGTTCCACAGCCGGGTGACGTCACCGTCGTACTTCTCGACCACCGCGCGAGCCAGCTCCTGCAGCCTGGTCGCCATGGAGCCGCCGTAGCGGTGGATCGCCGGGGGCCGCCGGCACAGCTCCGAGAACACCTCGGGGTCGGCGGCGGCGATCGCGGCCGGGTCCAGCGTGCCGAACCGGTCGAGCACCTTGGCCGGGCCGGCGAAGGCCCGCTCCATCGGGAACTGCTGGTCCAGCATCATCCCGGCGAGCAGTGCGAACGGGTCCTCGGAGAGCACCTTGTCGGCGGCGGGGTCCTGCGCGATCTGGATGGCCATGGCTCCATCCTCGCTCACGACGCTCACCCGTGGGACGCGGGCGTCAGGCGGTCGCGGCCTTCACGGTCAGCACGGGGCAGGTGGCGTCGAGCAGCACCTGCTGGGCGTTGGCGCCGAGGATGAGCTTGCCGACCGGCGAACGCTTGCGCAGACCGATCACGATGAGCTCGGCCTTCGCGGCGTCGGCGATGCTGATCAGGTCGGCGGCCGGCTCGAAGTTGCGGACCAAGTGGCGGACGTCGTACGAGATCCCCGACTCGTCAAGCCGGAGCTTCGCCTTGGCGATCGCGTCCTCCCAGCCCTGCGCCTCGATGTCGTCGTGGTGGGAGGTGACCACCAGGATCCGCGCGCCACGCAGGCGTGCCTCGCCGATCGCCGCGTCGAGCGCTGCCTCGCCCTCGGGCTTGGGGACGTAGCCGACCACTACCGTTGTCATGTCCACCCTCCAGGTGCGTGCTCGGGGCCTGTGACGCAGGCTACACAATCGCACGCTGTGGAGGAGCGCAGCCATGGTCGCGCCGGGTGCGGCAGGCTGCCGCCATGCACGGCGACGTGGGCGGCCCCGGACTCCAGGAGCCGCTGCCAGCCGCCTTGCGTCGGCTGCTGCGGCGTGCGGCCCTCGACCACGCGCTCTCCGAGCGCCGTCGGTGGCACCTGCCCCTCGTGCACTGCGGCGTCCCTGGCGAGCCGCACGGGATCTTCGCCGTCCGCCCCGACGAGTCGAGCGACCATGCGCTGCGCGCCGACGTCCTGGCCGCGCTCGTGCGGCGCACACAGCACACTGCCGATGCGGCGCCGCTGGTCTGGCTCACCCGCGCGGGCCCGCTCGAAGCGCAGGACGTGGACCTGGAGTGGCTGGCCGCGGCCCGCCAGGCGTACGCCGAGGCGGGTCTGTCCCTCGTCTTCGTCGTGGTCAACCGGTCCGGCTGGCGTGACCCGCGCTCGCGGGTGGAGCGCACCTGGGCGCGGCTGCGTCGCCGGTGAGCCGCAGGCCGTGATGCTCGGGCCGGCTCAGCCCAGCGGCCAGGTGTGCACCGGCTGGTTGGTGTGCATCAGCTCGCGGTAGTCCAGCAGGGTGCCACGCAGCGCCTCTGCGCGCTGGTCACCGGCGCGCTCCCGTGCGCGAACCCGCTCGACGAACCAGGCCGACCCGTTGACCCCGGTCAGGCACCGCTGCTCGATGATCCCGAGCAGCCGGCCACGGACCGCCTCGTCGACGCCCCAGGCCGCGAGCCCGTCGTGAGCCAGCGGCAGCAGCCGGCGCAGCACCAGCTCGGTGGCGGGGATCTGGCCGCTGCCGGGCCAGTAGAGCTGGGCATCGATCCCCTGCCGCGCGGCGGCATGGAAGTTCTCCTCCGCTGCGCTGAACGACATCTGCGACCAGATCGGCCGCTCGCTCTCGGCGAGCGCACGGACGAGGCCGAAGTAGAACGCCGCGTTGGCGACCATGTCGACCACGGTCGGGCCGGCCGCCAGGACGCGGTTCTCCACCCGCAGGTGCGGCACGGCGTCGGCGCCCTCCCCGACGATGTCGTAGACGGGCCGGTTCCAGCGGTAGATCGTGCCGTTGTGCAGGCGCAGCTCGGCCAGCTGCGGCGTGCGGCCGCTCTCCAGCGCCTCCAGCGGCTCCTCGTCATCGATCACGGGCAGCAGCGCCGGAAAGAACCGGACGTTCTCCTCGAACAGGTCGAACACCGAGGTGATCCACCGCTCCCCGAACCACACGCGGGGTCGGACGCCCTGAGCCTTCAGCTCCTCGCTGCGGGTGTCGGTGGACTGCTCGAACAACGGGATCCGGCTCTCCCGCCACAGCTCACGCCCCAGCAGGTAGGGCGAGTTGGCGCCGAGAGCGAGCTGCACCGCGCAGATCGCCTGGGAGGCGTTCCAGTAGTGGGCGAACTCCTCCGGACGCACCTGCACGTGCAGCTGCAGACTCGTGCAGGCGGCCTCCGGCATGATCGACTCCCAGGCCGTGTCGAGGCGCTCGCGGCCCTGGATGGAGATCGTGATGTCCTCGCCGCGGGCCTCGACCACTTGGTCGCCGAGCAGCTTGTAGCGCGGGTTGGCGCTCATCGTCTCTGGCGTGAGGTGCTTGTCGGTCAGAGTCGGGAGGATGCCGATCATGACCAGGTGGGCGCCGACCCCGGCCGAGCGCTCCTCCGCGTGGTTGAGGCTGCGGCGCAGGTGCTGCTCGAACTGGGTCAGGCCGTCGTGACGCAGGCTGGCCGGCGGCACGTTGATCTCGATGTTGAACTGCCCCAGCTCGGTCTGGAAGTCGGGATCGGCGATCGCCTCGAGCGCCTGGGCGTTGCGCAGCGCCGGGTCGCCGTGCTCGTCGACCAGGTTGAACTCCACCTCCAGCCCGGTCAGCGGCTCGTCGGTCGCGAAGCGGTCCTCCCGCAGCATCCGTGCGAGCACATCGAGACAGCGCCGCACCTTGGCGCGGTAGCGCGTGCGATCGGCACCGGTGAACTCCTGCAGCTCGACCTCATCACCCATGCGTCGACCCTAGGCCGCGTCGGTACGCGGGAGCCAGGTGCGCTCCGTGCGTGCCACCAGATCGTCGAGAACACCGTCGATGCTGCCGGTGCGTTCGTAGGCCGCGCGCTGCCGTGTCGCTCCCCCGCCTCGCAGCACCCGGTCGATGCCGTCCCGGACGAGCGGCAGGTCGCCCGTGTCCTCCAGGTGCGGACGGATCCGCTCGACGAGGGCGAGGATCACCTCCCGCGCCGCTGCCAGCTCCCGCCGCTCGGGGTGGACCAGCGTGTTCGACAGACCCATCCGGGCAGCGCGCCAGTGGGCGGCCCGCAGCAGCTCGGCCCGCCAACCGGGCACGGGGCCGCCGGCCGCCCACTCCGAAGCGGCGTGCTCGACCAGGCCGCGGATCAGGGCGGCGGCGAGGACGACGTCGTCGGGGTCGGTGCAGGCGTCGAGGACACGGATCTCCACGGTGGGATGAGCCGCCGAGAGCCGGGCGTCGAAGTAGAGCATCCCCTCGTCGCGGGCGGCGCCGGTCATCCTCAGCAGACGGGACGCCTCGCGATAGCCCTCGAGGGACCCGAACGCCTCGGTGGGCCCGGCGCTCGGCCAGCGGCTCCACGCCTGGGACCGCCAGGAGGCATAGCCGGTGTCGCGGCCCTCCGCGAAGGGTGAGTTCGCACCGATCGCCACGAGCACCGGCAACCAGGGGGCGATCCGGTCGATGACCCCGACGCCCTCCTCAGGTGAGTCGATGGCGACGTGGACGTGGGTGCCGCACGTGTCGCCGTTGCGGGCGGTCTCGCCGAAGATCTCCACCATGTCGCGGTAGCGGTCGTTGGGCGAGACCTTGGGGTCCTCGGTGGCCACGGGCACGACGCCACAGGCGATCACCGCCAGACCGAGCGCACGAGCTGCCTCGCCGGCGGCTCGGCGGGCCGCGACGAGCTGCTCGCCGATCCGAGTGACGTCGTCGACCGGGTCGGTGCGCGTCTCGAGCTGGTGCCCGAAGAGCTCCTTGTCGAGCTCGTCGCTGGCTACGGCCGGCTGGCGACCGGCGCCGTGCTCACGGTGCTCCTTGAGCACCTCTACGGCGCGCGAGCTGACGGTGCGGGTGTCGGGGTCGACCAGGAGGAGCTCCTCCTCGGCGCCCACGGTGCGAATCGGCATGCCTGACGTTACCCATCACGCCTCTCGTCCACGTCGTGCCGTGTCCGCGATCACGGGGTCCAACGCGGCCGGCCAGTCGAGCTCGGCCGGTGGGACCGCCGCGGTGAGGACGTCGTCCACCAGCGCGGCGAGCGAGTGGTCGGGCTGCTCCTCGCGGCAGCGGTCGACGGCGCACCACGCCAGCGCACCGTCACCGGCCATCCAGGCGCTGAACGCCAGCACGGCCGCGACGTCGGCCGCGTGGCCGCTCGGTGCCCGGCGTGTGACGTCGGTCCACAGGCGCACCCGCTCGCGGGACGCGGCGCGGGTCATCCCCCACCAGGCGCGGTCGCGGACCTGCGGCACGGCCAGGCCGAGCAGGAGGCGCGCGGTCTCCTGGTCGTCGGGCAGTGCGCCGCCGGCCAGGCACCGCTCGAGGATCGCCGCCACTGCGTCACCGTCGCAGGGCCTCTGGGTCGCCAGGTGGGGGGCGACCAGCGCCGCTGCGGCCGCGTCCTGGGCGATCCGGGCGGCGAGGCCGCTGCGCGAGGACTCGATCACCTCGCCCTCGACGACCGCCTGGGCGCGGAAGCGGTGGCGCTCGGGGTCGAAGGGAACACCGTGCTCGGGTGAGCCGCGCCCGACCAGGTCGAACCAGCGCCGGTCGCGGACCCCGAGGCAGGCGATCACCGCGATGCCCGCGCCCTCGAAGGCGCGCACCAGTCGGCGGGCCAGTCGTCGGGTGTGCCAGCCGGGATGCCGGTCGGTGTCGGCGTACACCGCCAGAGCGACTCGGCGCACCCCGTGCCGGCGGGCGGGTGCGAGCAGCAGGTCGACCAGTTCGTCCTCGTGCTCGACTGGCGGCAGATCGACGCGGGCGTGGAAGGTGTGCCGCCCACCGAAGGTGAGCATCACGACGGACTCCTCGGGCTCGAAGCCCAAGATGACCGGAACGGCGGCGAGGAGGTCCTCGGGGCCTCGTGCGGAGAGCGTCAGCATGCCCTGAGGCTCGCCGGTCCCTGGCACGGTCGCGACCGGGCGAGGGTCCGGTTGTGGAGGACCGCGCTCGCTCCGCACCTGTGGAGGGTCGGTGGCCCGTCCGGTGAGGAGTCGCCCGAGGTGCATCCCGTGTCGGTGCGGCCGGATAGGTTGCCCGCGTGCGCGTGCATGCCTCGGTGCTCCACCTCGACCTGGACGCGTTCTTCGCCTCCGTGGAGCAGCGCGACAAGCCGTCGCTGCGAGGCAAGCCGGTCGTCGTCGGTGGGGTCGGCGGGCGCGGGGTGGTGTCGACGGCGTCGTACGAGGCGCGCCGGTTCGGGGTGCGGTCGGCCATGTCGACGCGGGAGGCCCGATCGCGGTGCCCGCACGCGGCCTACCTGGGCGGCCGGTTCCACGCCTACCGCGCGGCGAGCGAGATCGTGATGGGCCTGTTGCGCGAGGTCTCGCCCCTGGTCGAGCCGCTCTCCCTCGACGAGGCCTTCGTCGACCTGGCCGCGGGCGGTCTGCCGGACCTGGAGGTGCCGACGGTCACCGAGCTCGCCGAGGAGCTGCGCGCCAGGGTCGCCGAGGCGACCGGCGGGCTGACCGCGTCGGTCGGCGTGGCCTCGTCGAAGTTCGTGGCCAAGGTGGCCAGTGACCTCGACAAGCCCGACGGGCTCGTCGTCGTGCCTCCCGGCACCGAGGCAGACCTGCTCCGGCCGATGAGGGTCACCGTCATCCCGGGGGTGGGCCCGGCCACCGCCGAGCGGCTCCGTCGCGCCGGCATCCACACCGTCGCCGACCTGGAGGCGGTGAGCCTCGAGGAGCTGGTGCGGCTGGTCGGCCGCGCCCAGGGCACGGGGCTCTTCGCCCTGGCTCGCGCCGACGACGACCGCCCGGTCGTCGCCGAGCGGGAGGCCAAGTCGGTGAGCGTGGAGGGCACCTACGACACCGACCTCACCGACCTGGGCCTGATGGAGCAGATCCTCACCCGCCAGGGCCGCGACGTCGCCGGTCGGCTGCGCCGCCACGGGCTGAGCGGGCGCACGGTGACCATCAAGGTGCGGCTGCACGACTTCACCACGCTCAACCGCTCCTCCACCCTGCCCTCGCCCACCGACAGTCCCGCCACCATCACCCGGCTGGCCAAGGCCCTGCTCTCCGAGCTCGCGGCGAGCACCGACCTCAGCGGCGGCGTCCGGCTGCTCGGCGTCGGCGTGTCCGGCCTCGCCGACTGGATCCAGGAGGACCTCTTCGGCGAGGCCGAGGAGGAGGTGCCCGAGCCGGAGATCGAGACCGTGCCGGAGACCCGGCGCGGTTGGGTGCCGGGCATGGACGTCGTCCACGACACGCACGGCCGCGGCTGGGTGTGGGGCTCGGGCCGTGGTGTGGTCACGGTGCGGTTCGAGACCGCGGAGACCGGGCCCGGCCCGGTGCGGTCCTTCCCCACCGACGACCCGGCGCTGCACCGCTGGGAGCCGCCGGTCACCGAGCCGGCGTGAACCTCACCGCTTCGCCGGGCCTGGCCTGGGCGGCTCGCCACAGGTCGTCCGGGTGCACCACACCGGCCACCGGGTAGCCGCCGGTGGGCGGGTGGTCGGCGAGGAAGACGATCGGCCGCCCCGCCGGCGGCACCTGGATCGCGCCGAGCACCATCCCCTCACTGGGCAGCTCGCCCTCCCGCCGCGGCAGCGCGGGGCCGGCCAGGCGCATGCCGATCCGGTCCGTGGCCGGGTCGACCGTCCAGTCGGAGCGGCACAGACGCTCGAGGACGTCGGGCGCGAACCACTCGGGGTGCGGCCCGGCGATCACCCGCATCGGGCCGGCGCTACGCGGCGGTGGCACGTCGCTGAAGCGCGGCTCCCCCTGCGGCGCTCCCACCGGGATCCACCGGTGACGAAGCCGGCCGTCGGGTCCGCCGGGGCGGAGGCCGGCCAGCGTGTCCCACGACCGCGATCCGAGGATCGGCTCGACCGCGAGGCCCCCGCCGACGGCCAGGTAGGTGCACACACCAGCGCGCGGCAGGCCCACCCGGAGCGTCGTCCCGGCCGGGAGGCGGAACGCCTGCCCGTGCGGCATCGTCCGGGCCGCCCTCGCGTCGCCGAGCACGACCTCGCACGGCGCGCCGGTGACGGCGACCCAGTGCGGGCGGTCGGCCACCACGACGAGCGGTGCGAACCGCATCTCGAACGCCGCCGCGCCGGCGTCGTTGCCGACCAACCTGTTGCCCAGGGCGACGGCCGGGCTGTCGAGCGCGCCTGCGCGCCCGACACCGAGGTGCGCGAAGCCGGCGCGGCCGCGGTCCTGAATGGTGGCGGTGCCGTCCTCGACGTACAGGTTCACGGCACCGCCCGGAAACGCACACGTGTGCCCGGAGCCAGCAGCACCGGGTCCTCGCGCGCCGGGTCCCACAGGGCCGCGTCCGTGCGGCCCAACAGGTTCCACCCGCCCGGTGAGCCCGTCGGGTAGACCGCGCACCACTCCCCCGCGATCGCGACCGACCCGGCCGGCACCCACGGGCGCGGCGTCGCCAGCCGCGGCACCCGGCACTCCTCGGGGAGGCCGGAGAGGTAGGCGAAGCCCGGTGCGAAGCCGCAGAACACCGACACGAACTCTCCTGCGGTGTGCCGGGCGACGACCTCTCCCACGGAGCAGCCCCACGCCTGCGCGACCCGAGGCAGGTCCTCACCGTCATAGACGACGTCGAGGGTCACCAGCGGCCCCTCGGCACGCAGCTCGGCGATCCCGTCCCACCCGGTCAGGGCGGCCTGGGTCTGGCCGAGGTCGCGGACGCCGTCGAAGAGCACCGTCCGCGCGGCCGGCACGATCTCCTCCGCCTCGACCTCGGCGGAGCGTGCCCAGGTGGCGAGCGCGGCGGCGTGTGCGGCGGAGTCGACCTCGACCCGCAACGCGCTCCAACCGAAGCGGGTCACGCGCACGCCGTCACCGTCCACCCGGCCGTCTCGAGCGCCTCACGCACCCGATGCGCGTGGCCCACCGCCCCCGGAGTGTCGCCGTGCAGGCACAAGGACCGCACCGTCGGGGCCAGGGCGAGCGCGTTCGCCGCGATCGCCGCCCCGTCGGTGAGCACGGCGCCGGGCCGGTCGCGTGGGCGCAGCCGGTCGCCGTCGTAGGCACGGTCCGGGAAGCCCTCCAGCCAGGTGTCGCGCCCGGCGGCGTCCGCCTGGCGCAGCAGCTCGCCCGGCATCCCCAGGACGGGCAGCGACCCAGACCCGGCGAGCACGGCCGCCGCCTGCTCGGCGTCGTCGCGGGTGCGGTGGTAGAGCGCGCCGTGGGCTTTGACGTAGCTGACCGCTGTGCCCTCCGCCGCGGCGATCTGCGCGAGGACGCCGACCTGGTCGGCGACCTGCTCCCGCAGCACCTCGAATGCCACGTCGAGCGCGACGCGCCCGAAGTTGGGGCGGTCGGCGTAGGAGACCTGCGCACCGACCACCACCCCACGCCGGACCGCCTCGGCGCAGACGGCCCGCATGATCGCCGTCGACCCGGCGTGGTAGCCGCAGGCGACGTTGGCGCTCGACACCACGGCGAGAAGGCCGGTGTCGTCGGTGACCTCCTCGCCGAGGTCGGCGTTGAGGTCGATCACGGTGGGCATGGGGCCGAGGATAGGGTCGCGCGCATGCAGCCGCCGAACGCCGCCAAGCGCCCCGTCACCCGCGAGATCCATGGCCGCACGCGGGTCGACGACTATGAGTGGCTCCGCGACAAGGACGCCCCGGAGGTGATCGCTCACCTGGAGGCGGAGAACTCCTACACCGAAGCCCGCACCGCCCACCTCGCCGAGCTGCGCCAGCAGATCTTCGACGAGATCAAGGGCCGCACCCTGGAGACCGACCTGTCCGTGCCGACCCGCAGCCGCGGTTACTGGTACTACGGCCGCTCCTTCGAGGGACGGGAGTACGGCGCCACGTGCCGGGTGCCCGTCACCGACCCCGCAGACTGGACGCCCCCCGCCCCGGCCGACGTCGCGCCCGACCAGCCCGCCCTGCCCGGCGAGCAGGTGCTGCTCGACCTCGACGCCCTCGCGGAGGGCCACGAGTTCTTCTCCCTGGGCGGGTCGTCGGTGTCTCCGGACACCCGGTTGCTGGCCTACTCCACCGACGTCACCGGCGATGAGCGTTACACCGTGCGCATCAAGGACCTCGAGACCGGTGAGCTGTTGCCGGACGTGCTCGAGGGGGTCCTCGGCGGTGCCACGTGGGACCGGGCGGGCGAGAACCTCTACTACTCCACCGTCGATGAGTCCTGGCGCCCCGACAAGATCTGGCGGCACCGCCTCGGCACCACGCAGGATCGAGACGAGCTGGTCCACCACGAGACCGACTCCCGCTTCTGGATGGGCGTCGGCCGCACCCGCAGTGACCGGTTCCTCGTGATCGCGATCGGCTCCAAGCTCACCTCGGAGTACCGCTACCTCGACGCCGACCACCCCGAGCAGGGTTGGCAGGTGTTCTCACCGCGCCGGGAGGGCCTGGAGTACTCCCTCGACCACGCGGTGATCGGCGGCGAGGACCGCTTCGTGGTGCTGCACAACCTCACCGGACCCGACTTCGAGCTGGGGTCCGCGCCGGTCGCCCCGACGGCGCCGGAGGATTGGCAACCGCTCGTCCCGCACGACCCGGCGGTCCGGCTCGAGGACGTCGACGCCTTCGCCGGCCACCTGGTCGTCCACCAGCGCAGCGAGGGGCTGACCCAGCTGCGCATCCTCGAGCTGCACGACGGCGGCGTCGGCGACGACTACCTCGTCGAGTTCGAGGACGAGCTCTACACCATCGGCTCCGGCGGGAACCCCGCCTTCGACCAGCCCACCGTCCGGATCGGCTACACCACGATGGCCACGCCGAGCTCGGTCTACGACTACGACGTGCGCACCCGCACGCTCACCCTGCTCAAGCAGGCCCCCGTCCTGGGCGGTTACGACCCGGCCGACTACGAGGAGCACCGTCTGTGGGCCACCGCCGAGGACGGTGAGCGTGTGCCGATCTCGATCGTCGTCCGGCGCGACGCACGCGCGGCCGGTCCGGTGCCGGTGCTGCTCTACGGCTACGGCTCCTACGAGACCTCGATCGACCCCTACTTCTCCATCGCCCGGCTCTCGCTGCTCGACCGTGGCGCGGGCTTCGCCATCGCGCACGTCCGCGGCGGCGGCGAGCTCGGTCGACGCTGGTACGACGACGGCAAGCTGTTCCGCAAGCAGAACTCCTTCTCCGACTTCCTCGCGTGCGCGCGTCACCTGCGCGAGACCGGCTGGGCCACGCGCGTGGTGGCCGAGGGCGGCAGCGCCGGGGGCCTGCTGATGGGCGCGGTGGCCAACCAGGGGCCCGAGCTCCTCGACGGGGTGGTGGCACAGGTGCCGTTCGTCGACGCGCTGACCACGATGCTCGACGCCTCGCTCCCGCTCACCGTCACCGAGTACGACGAGTGGGGGAATCCCGAGGCGGATCCTGCGGTCTACGACTACATGGCGTCGTACGCGCCCTATGACAACGTCCGCCCGCAGGACTATCCACCGATCCTGGCCGAGACCAGCCTCAACGACACCCGGGTGCTCTACGTCGAGCCGGCCAAGTGGGTGGCCCGGCTGCGCGAGGTCGCTGGCGCCGACGTGCTGCTGCGCACCGAGATGTCGGCCGGGCACGGCGGGGTCTCCGGTCGCTACAAGTCCTGGCACGACCGGGCCTTCACGCTGGCGTGGATCCTCGACCGGATGGGCCTGGCGACCGCTCGGTGACCGAACGCCGGATCACGGCGGACGCGCCGGGATCGGGGTCCGCCCTGAGAGTTCCCTGAGACTTGGACGGCCACGAAACTCAGCGTGTCCGCCAACCGTCAATCCTCACGAGAGCGCACGTTTGACCCGGGAATCCGGAGGTCACCTGTTGCGTTGACACCCCTGTGGGGCGGCTTCCCGCCCCACGTGTTGTGAGGAGGGTCCCATGGCGAGCACGGCTACACGTGAGATCGAGGGGCGCGACAGCGTCGGTCTGTACCTCGACGAGATCGCGCGGAACGACCTGTTGGACGCCGCCCAAGAGGTGGAGCTGTCCAAGGCGATCGAGGCCGGGCTGTACGCGGAACACCTGCTCGCGCAGGGGCGTGTCGGCCGCAAGAAGGGCGGCGCCCCGATGGGCGCCACCCGCGAGGAGCTGGAGTGGATCGCGGAGGAGGGCCGTCAGGCCGTCGACCGGTTCATCACCGCCAACCTGCGCCTGGTGGTCTCGATCGCCCGCAAGTACGGCCGGGCCCAGATGCCGATGCTCGACCTGATCCAGGAGGGCAACACCGGCCTGATCCGTGCGGTCGAGAAGTTCGACTACACCAAGGGCTACAAGTTCTCCACCTACGCCACCTGGTGGGTGCGCCAGGCGATCACGCGCGGCATCGCGCAGCAGGCCCGCGTCGTGCGTCTCCCCGTGCACGTGGTCGAGGAGCTCAACCAGGTCGGCGGCGCCCGCCGCACCCTGGAGCGCCAGCTCGGCCGCGACCCGGAGCCGCAGGAGATCGCCGCCGAGCTCGGCATGGAGGTCGAGCGCGTCCTGGACCTGATGGCCTGGGGCCGCGAGCACGTCAGCCTCGACTCGCCGGTCGACGACGACGGTGACACCTCGCTGGGAGACCTGATGGCCCAGGAGACCTCGCCGGGTCCGGACCTCACCGTCCTCGACACCGAGTCCCGCGAGCGGCTCAACCGGCTGGTCAGCCAGCTCGACGACCGCGCCGCCGACATCATCCGGTCGCGCTACGGCCTGCTCGACGGCCGGCAGCACAAGCTCGCCGACATCGGGCACAAGCACGGCATCTCCGCCGAGCGCGTCCGCCAGCTCGAGCGCGAGGCCCTGCAGAAGCTCCGTCGCCTCGGCGACCCGGACCTGGCGGCCTGACGCCCGCTAGTCCGCCTCGTCCAACGCCGCAGCCGCCTCGGCCGCCCGCTCGACCACGTCGACGGGCACCGGGGCGGCTGCGGCGCTTCTGCGCTGCCACAGCTGCACGGCGACGACGGTGGCCGCCGCGTCCTCGAGCCGCTCACGGGTGAGGTCCCCCGACTCGAGCGCGGCCAGGAGCGTGGCGTGGGTGGCGGCGGTGTCGGCCGGCAGGAGGAGCAGGTCGGCGCCGGCGTTGAGCGCGTCGACCGCCGGCCGGTCGCTGACCGAGACGGCCGCCATGCCGAGGGAGTCGGTGATGGTCAGGCCGTCGAAGCCCAGGTCGCGGCGCAGCAGGTCGTAGACCGGCGCGGCCAGACTCGCCGGCAGGTCCGGTGCGATCGCCTCGACCGCCATGTGGCCGAGCATCACGGCCGGGGCGCCGGCGTCGACCGCGGCCCGGAACGGCACCAGGTCGCGCTCCCTCAGCTCGGTCAGCGTGGCGGTGAGCGAGGGGAACTCCGTGTGGCTGTCGCCCTCCACGGATCCGTGGCCCGGGAAGTGCTTGACCGTCGAGACGATGCCCGCGTCGTTGTAGCCGCGGATCGAGGCGCGGATGACGTCGGCGGCGACGGCGGGGTCCTCCGACGACGACCTGCTGCCGATGGTGGGGTCGGCGGCGCCGATGGTGACGTCGGCGACCGGGGCGAAGACCCACGTGAAGCCGAGGTCGCGGAGCTCGAGGCCGGTCGCCTCCGCAGCCCGCTTGACCACGGTGCGGCCGAGGACCGGATCGGCGACGACGGCGTCCCCGGCTTCGGCGTACGCGGGGAACCGGGTCGCCGCCCCGTCGAGGTGGGAGACCGTCCCGCCCTCCTGGTCCACGCCGATGACGGCCGGGTGGGTCCGACCGTCGGCGGCGACGGCCTCCGCGACCGCGGCGCTCGTCGCGCGCACCTGCGCGGCGTCGACCACGTTCTCGGCCTGCATGCTCACGCCCGCCAGGTGGAGCTGACGCACCATGGCGGCCGCGGCCTCCGGTGCGGTGCCGTGGTAGCGGCCGACGATGACCTGTCCGACGAGCTGCTCGGCGCTCCAGCCGGCGACCGTGCTCCGGGCCTGCGCGAGCTCCCCTGCGGTGGGACCCCAGGGAAGCGGTGCGTCCACCGGCGGCTGCGGGGGCAGTGCCCCGTTGACGGCCGACGGCCCGGGGCTCGCGCGCGCGAGCTCGGTGTCGCGGACGACCAGCCAACCTCCGGTCCCTGCGGCGCTGGCCACCACCGCCGCGACCACGAGGGCCGGCACCGCCGAGCGGCGTCGCGGAGCCCGGTGCCGGGGTGCTCGGTGCGCGCCGCCCCGCTGCCGCTGTCCCCGTCGCACGCGCGGGAGTATGTCAGGCCCGGGCGACCAGTTCCGAAAGGACCGTTTCCACCTGGCGACGGAGGTGCTCGCGCGTGCCGGTGTTCTCGATGACGTACGTCGCCACGGCTCGTCGCGCCTCGCGGCTGGCCTGCGCCGCGATGCGGGCGCGGGCCTCGGCCTCGGTCATGCCGCGATCGGCCGACATCCGGGCCACCTGGAGGTCTTCGGGCACGTCGATCACGATGACGGCGTCGAACCGATCGGCCTGGCCGGTCTCGACCAGCAGCGGGATGTCGTGCACGACGATGGCCCCCGGCCCGGCCGCCTCCTCCAGCTCCTGGGCCCGGGCGCGGACCAACGGATGGATGATCCCCTCCAGCACGCGGCGGCGCTCGGGGTCGGCGAAGACGAGTGCCCCGACCGCCGCGCGGTCCATCTCGCCGGAGGGCGTCAGCACACCCTCGCCGAACGCCTCGACGACCGCCGCCAGGCCGGGTGTTCCGCGGGCGACGACCTCGCGGGCGATGGCGTCGGCGTCGACCACGGTCGCGCCCAGCTCGGAGAGGATGGCCGAGACCGTGCTCTTGCCCGACGCGATGCCACCGGTCAGTCCCACGCGCATGAGGGGACCCTACTCACTGCGTCACCAGCAGCCGCAGGATGCGGTCGAGCTCGGCCCGGTCCGGCGCGGGGA
>JAPSKJ010000296.1 GCA_031177735.1 Nocardioides sp. | reverse complement strand
AGACGCCGACGATGTGCACGTCGGCGTCGACCGCCTGCTGGGCGACCTCCTCCGGGGTGGAGAACAGCGGGCCCACGTCGACGTCGAAGCCGAGGTCGGCGAAGGCCGAGACGACGACCTTCTGCCCGCGGTCGTGGCCGTCCTGGCCCATCTTGGCGACCAGGATGCGGGGCCGGCGGCCCTCGGCCTCCTCGAACTCCTCGGTGGCCTTCAGGACCGCCTCGACCTTGGGGTTGTCGGTGCTGCCGGCCTCGTCGCGGTACACGCCGGAGATCGTACGGATGACCGCCTGGTGGCGGCCCCACACCTTCTCCAGCGCCTCGGAGATCTCCCCGACGGTCGCCTTGGCGCGAGCCGCGTCGACGGCCAGGGCGAGCAGGTTGCCCTCCAGCCCCGGTCCGCTCTCGGAGCCGGCTGCCTGGGTCAGCGCGTCCAGCGTGCGGCGTACGTCGTCGTCGTCACGCTCCGCGCGCAGCCGCTCGAGCTTGGCGAGCTGTTGGGCGTAGACCTGGTCGTTGTCGACCTTGAGCACCTCGATCGGGTCCTCCGCGGCCAGCCGGTAGGTGTTGACGCCGATGACCTTCTGGGTGCCGGCATCGATCCGCGCCTGGGTGCGGGCGGCGGCCTCCTCGATGCGCATCTTCGGGATGCCCTGCTCGATCGCCTTCGCCATCCCGCCGGCGGCCTCGGCCTCGGCGATGTGCGCCCAGGCGCGGGTGGCGAGGTCGTGGGTGAGCCGCTCGACGTAGTAGGAGCCGCCCCACGGGTCGATGATGCCGGTGGTGCCGCTCTCCTGCTGCAGCAGCAGCTGGGTGTTGCGGGCGATGCGCGCCGAGAAGTCGGTGGGCAGGGCGATCGCCTCGTCCAGCGCGTTGGTGTGCAGCGACTGGGTGTGCCCCTGGGTGGCCGCCATCGCCTCGATGCAGGTGCGGCCGACGTTGTTGAAGACGTCCTGCGCCGTCAGGCTCCAGCCCGAGGTCTGGCTGTGCGTGCGCAGGGAGAGCGACTTGGGGTTGGTCGGGTCGAACTGCCGCACCAGTCGCGACCACAGCGCGCGGGCGGCGCGCATCTTGGCGACCTCCATGAAGAAGTTCATGCCGATCGCCCAGAAGAACGACAGCCGCGGGGCGAAGGCGTCGACGTCCATGCCGGCGGCGAGGCCGGCGCGGATGTACTCCACGCCGTCGGCGAGGGTGTAGGCGAGCTCGAGGTCGGCGGTCGCGCCGGCCTCCTGCATGTGGTAGCCGGAGATCGAGATCGAGTTGAACCGCGGCATCCTCTGCGAGGTGAAGGCGAAGATGTCGGAGATGATCCGCATCGACGCCGCCGGCGGGTAGATGTAGGTGTTGCGGACCATGAACTCCTTGAGGATGTCGTTCTGGATGGTCCCCGAGAGCTGCTCCGGCGCCACCCCCTGCTCCTCTGCCGCGACGATGTAGAGCGCCATGACCGGCAGCACCGCGCCGTTCATCGTCATCGACACCGACATCTGGTCCAGCGGGATGCCGTCGAAGAGGGTCCGGGTGTCGTAGATCGAGTCGATCGCCACGCCCGCCATCCCGACGTCGCCACGGACCCGCGGGTGGTCGGAGTCGTAGCCGCGGTGGGTGGCGAGGTCGAACGCGACCGACAGACCCTTCTGGCCGGCGGCGAGGTTGCGCCGGTAGAACGCGTTGGACTCCTCCGCGGTCGAGAAGCCGGCGTACTGCCGGATCGTCCACGGCTGGGTGGTGTACATGGTCGGGTAGGGCCCGCGCAGGAACGGGCTGAGGCCGGGGAAGGTGTCGAGCGCGTCGAGGCCGGCGACGTCCTCGCCGGTGTAGACGGGCTTGATCTCGATGCCCTCCGGGCTGTGCCAGGCCTCCCCGTCGACGGGCACGTCGACGGGGGCGCCGCCCTCGAGGGGCAGGCCGGCGAAGGATGCGGGGATCGTCATGCGAGCTTCTCCCGGGTCCGGGTGAGGAAGGCGAGGGCGTCGACACCCATCGCGCAGTGGTCATCGACGGGGTGGTCGCCCAGGCTCTCCGGCTTGCCCGCGATGATCACGTGGCCGGCTCCTGCTTCGCGCAGCGCCTGGGCGGCGGCCGCACCCCACTCCGAGTACGCCGCGTCCGATCCGGCCAGGCATACGACCGGCTGGCCGGCGTACTTGCTGGCGAGGTCGGCGGCGTCCGTGGTCGGGCCGGCGACGTCCACGCCGATCCCGCCCGCGGCGAGCAGGTTGCTGGCGAAGGTGGCCCGGGCGGTGTGCTGGGCGACCGGGCCGAGCGTGGCCAGGAAGACGCGCTGGGTGGCGGGTGCGTCGCGCAGGGCCTCGAAGCTGGCGCCGTAGCGGCGGACCGCCGCACTGACCGGGTCCGGGTCCCGAGCGGGCAGCGTCTCGGCGAGGTGGGGGAACTCGCTCAGGCCGGTGATCGGCCTGGTGCGCAGGGCGATCTGGCGCTCGCGCTCCGCGACGACCTGCTCGATGCGGGGGCCGAAGGCGTCGATCCCGTCGCTCTCCAGGCGGCCCAGCTCCTCCCAGCCGGCGTGGGCGAGGTCGTCGGTGAGCTTCTCGACGGCGAAGGCACCACCGGCCGGGTCGGCGACCTGGGCGACGTGGGACTCGTCGATCAGCAGGTGACTGATGTTGCGGGCGATCCGACGGCCGAATCCCTCGGGGCGACCGAGCGGGCTGTCGAAGGGCAGCACGGTCACGCTGTCGGCACCGCCCACGCCGGCGGCGAACGCGGCGACGGTGGTGCGCAGCATGTTGACGTAGGGGTCGTACTTGCTCAGCATCGGCCGGCTCGTCACGGCGTGCTGGCGCTGCGGCACGGTCGCGTCGGCGGGGACACCGCACAGCTCGAGCACCCGCGCCCACGCGCGCCGGGCCGCACGGAGCTTGGCGATGGTGGCGAACTGCTCGTCGGTGGCGGCGTAGCGGAACTCGATGAGCCGAGCCGCTTCGACGACCGAGAGCCCCGCCTCGGTGAGCACGCGCAGGTAGGTGATGCCGGCGTAGAGGCTGTAGCCGAGCTCCTGGGCGTCGGAGGAGCCGAGGTCGTGCGCCGCGGTCGCGTCGACGACCACGCCGAGGACACCCAGCTCCTGGGCGAGCTTCGCCACCGCGACGAGGTCGTCGGTGAGTCGCTGGGCTCCGGGGTCGACGACTCCGCGCAGGGAGGCGCCGAGGGGGTCCACGCCCAGGTTGGTCGCCGGGTGGAGGTCGACGTAGGCGTCTGCCGCGATCGTCAGCAGCGCCCGTGCGGCCTGCTGGGGCGCGCTCGGCGCGTCGAGCACGATCGGGGCCAGGTCGAGCAGCACGCCCTGGAGCGCCTGCTGGAGGTCGGTCCGGGCATCGGCGTGCAGCCACAGGCTGGTGACGCCCCCGTCGAGGTCGACCAGGGCCTGCTCGTTGACCACCTTCGCGTCCGCACCGCCCGAGGCGGTCAGGTGGGCGCGGATGTCCCAGGCGCCCGAGCGGCTGGGCCGGCCGGTGGTGCGGACCCGGTCGAGCAGGTCCGGGGTGCCCAACGGCGTCACGCCGATGCCGTCGAGGGTGGTGCGGGTGAGCCTGTCCCAGACCAGCGAGTCGGGATCCTCCTCGCTCATCCGGCGGGTCTTGCGGAGCACCGCGGCGGCAGCTGCCTCCCACTCGGAGGCGCTGTGCGTGTCCTCCGGCTGAGCCAGCGCCACGAGGGCCTGCCCCAGCGTCTCGGCGTCGGTCATGGTGGGCACATTAGGAGCGGGACGTGACGCTCGCTACAGAGTGTGAGGTTTCCGACCCGGCCGGCGG
>JAPSKJ010000019.1 GCA_031177735.1 Nocardioides sp. | reverse complement strand
GGCGCGCACTTCTGGGGGCTGATCCTCCCGCACGGGCTGCTCGAGCTGACCGCTGTGTTCGTCGCCGGCGGCGTGGGCCTGAGACTGTTCTGGTCCTGGATCGAGCCCGGCGACCTCACCCGCGGCCAGTCGCTGGCCCGGGAGGGCCGCACCGCCGGCACGGTCGCCCTGGGCCTGGTGGTGGTGCTGGCGGTGACCGGTGTGATCGAGGCGTTCGTGACGCCGTCGTCGCTCTCGACGCAGGCACGGGTCGGGATCGGCATCCTCGCCGAGCTCTGCTTCCTGGCCTACGTCTTCGGCGTCGGCCGCGCCGCCGCCTCGCGCGGTGCCACCGGTGACCTCGACGCTGCCCTGCTCGAGGACCGGGTGGCGACCCAGGCCTGAGTCGGTCCTACAGCAGCCCGCGGGCCTTCAGCAGCAGGTAGTGGTCGGCGAGCGCCGGTGGCAGCGACTCGGCGTCACCCTCGACGACGTCGACGCCCAGCGCGGCGAGCATCGCGGCCGTACGCCGCCGGCGCAGCGCCGTCCGCTCGGCGGCCGCGGCGGCGTACACCTGGGCCGCGGTGGCGCGCTCGGTCGCCAGGGCGGAGACCGTCGGGTCACCGACGGAGGCGAGGACGACACGGTGGTGACGCACGAGCGTCGGCAGCACCGGCAGCAGGCCCTCCTCGACGGCGGCCGGCTCCAGCGGTGTCAGCAGCACGACGAGCGCGCGCTGGCGGCCCAGTCCGGCGACCGCGCCGGCGAGCGTCGTCCAGTCCGCCTCGGTGAGCGCCGGCTGCACCGTGGCGAAGGCGTCCTGGAGCCGGGCCGCGACGTCGCGGGCGCCGGCGGTGCGCAGCCGGACTCGGGGTTGCCGGTCGCCGGCGACGACGTCGACGCGGTCACCCGCCCGCGTCGCCAGGGCGGCCAGCAGCAGCGCGGCGTCCATCGCGGAGTCGAGCCTGGGCACGTCGCCGATCCGGCCGGCGCTGGTGCGGGAGGTGTCCAGCACGATCACGACCCGCCGGTCGCGCTCCGGCTGCCAGGTCCGCACGACGACCGAGCGCGACCGCGCCGAGGCGCGCCAGTCGATCGAGCGGACGTCGTCGCCGCGGACGTACTCGCGCAGCGAGTCGAACTCGGTGCCCTGGCCGCGCACCCGCACGGCGGTGCGGCCGTCGAGCTCGCGCAGCGTCCGGAGCCGGCTGGGCAGGTGCCTGCGGGAACCGAAGGGCGGCAGCGCCCGGAGCGCACCGGCGACGGTGCCGGTGCGCTGGCGAGCGCCCAGACCGAGTGGTCCGAAGGAGCGCACCGTCACACCCACGGCGGCCAGGTCGCCGCGGCGGCGGGGGCGAAGCGGGGTCACCAGCGTGGTGGCACCGCCCCCGGCCAGGCTGCGGCGGTGGCGGTTGCCGGCGGCACCGGCCGACGGCTGCCAGGCGTCGCGCACCAGCAGTCGGGCACGGCGCCGCCCGCGGTGAGCCATCCGCAGCTCGGTCGTCGTCGGCTCGCCCACCCGGACCGCCCCGAGCGGCGCTCGCGCGAAGGCGAGGGCGGCCGGAGGCACGGCGAGCGCCGCGTCGATCGCCGTGGTGAGCACGACGAGCGCGACCCAGCCCGCCACCGTCCAGCCACTCGGCCACACCACCACCGGCGCGATGCCGGCTGCGAGCAGCAGCGGGACACGCCCCGTGACGACCATCAGCCCAGGCCCATCAGCGCGGCACCGGCACCGACGCCAGCGCCGAGGCCAGCACCTGGTCGACCGCGACACCCTCGAGCTCGGCCTCCGGCCGCAGCGCCAGCCGGTGGGCCAGGGTCGCGTGGGCGAGCATCTTCACGTCGTCGGGCGTCACGAAGTCGCGGCCCACCAGCCAGGCCCAGGCTCGCGCGGTGCGCAGCAGCGCGGTCGCGCCGCGCGGGCTGACCCCGAGCGAGAGTGAGGGCGACTCACGGGTCGCCCGGGCGATGTCGACGATGTAGCCCGTGATCTCGTGGGAGACCCGCACCTCGGCGACGGCCTGCCGGCCCGCGCGGACGTCGTCGGGGCCCGCCACCGGCCGCACGCCGGCGGCGGCCAGGTCGCGCGGGTCGAAGCCGGCGGCGTGACGGGTCAGGATGGTCAGCTCGTCCTCACGCGGCGGCAGCGGCAGGGTGAGCTTGACGAGGAACCGGTCCAGCTGCGCCTCCGGAAGCGGGTAGGTGCCTTCGTACTCGACGGGGTTCTGGGTGGCCGCGACCAGGAACGGCTCGGGCAGCGGCCGGGAGACACCGTCGACGGAGACCTGGCCCTCCTCCATCGCCTCCAGCAGCGCGGACTGCGTCTTGGGCGGCGTGCGGTTGATCTCGTCGGCCAGGAGGAGATTGGTGAAAACGGGTCCGGCACGGAAGGTCAGCTCCCGTTGGCTGTCGACCACCATGGAGCCGGTGATGTCACCCGGCATCAGGTCGGGAGTGAACTGCACCCGGCGGGTCTGCACCGACAACGCCGCCGCCAGGCTGCGCACCAGCAGTGTCTTCGCGGTGCCCGGTGCGCCCTCGAGCAGCACGTGGCCGCCGCACAGCAGCGCGACGAGCAGGCCGGACACGGCGCGCTCCTGGCCGACGACGGCCTTGCCCACCTCGGCGCGGACGGCGGTGAGTCGCTCCCGCACGGCGTCGGGTGCGGTGGTCTGCAGGTCGGTCATGGTCGGTGTGCCTCTTCCTCCAGGGCGGCCAGGTCGTTGGCCAGCGTGATCAGGGCGTGGTCGTCGGGGGGTGTCTGCCCCGGCGCGAGCAGGCGGTCGACGTCGGCTGCCGGACGGCCGGTCACCTCGGCTACGGCGCGGGCCACGGCATCGGGCGCCGCCGGGCCGAGCCGGAGCCGTCGCGCGAGCCGGTCCAGGGTCGCCCGGCGGAGCAGGTCGGCGGCGTGCCGGCGGTCGCCGGCGCGCTGGTAGAGCCGGCCCAGGCTCTCGGTCGTCTCTACGGCACGGACCACCACCGGCAGCGGCTCAACCGCGAGCGGGCCGAGCCGGCGGCCGCGCGCCCAGGCCAGGGCCGCCACGGCGAGGAGCGCCAGGATCAACGCAGGCACGATCCAGCGGGGGAGCAGGCTGGCGAGGCCCACCCCTTCCTCTCCGTCCAGGTCGCGCACCGACGGCAGGTACCACACCAGCCGCTCCCGCCCGCCGAGCAACCGGAGCGCCACCGCGGCGTTGTCGGCGTGCAGCACGTCCTCGTTGCGCAGCACCGCCTCGGCGCCCCACAGCACCATCCGGCTCATCGGTCGCGAGAGCACCGCGCCGCTGTCGCCGACCGGGAAGCAGCCGGCGTCGTAGGTCGCCACCCGATCGGCCTCGAGCGTCAGTCCGGCCACGAGCGGGTCGTCACAGTCGGCGCGGAGCGGGCCGTCGGGCTCGACCCTTCGCGATGAGGAAGGGAGCCCCAGCTCGTCGAGGAGGGCCGGCCCCGGCTCGACGAGGATCAGCTCCGCCGGTCGGGTGTGGGCGAGCATCCGCTCGATCGTCGGCGGCCCGAGCCCGCCGGTCCGCACCACGACCACGGTCGTGTCGGCGTCGACCGGGGTGTCGTCGAGCGCGTCCGCGCTGCGGGCGACCACGACCTGGACGCCGTGGTCCTCGAGCACCCGGGCAAGCGCCCTGGAGCCGTCGGGCCCGGGATTGTCGGGGTCGAGCGGCGTGGCTGACTCCGGCGACGGTGCGAGCAGTGCGACGAGCGCGACCGCCACGACCGCCACCGAGCCGATCAGGAGTGCGGCGCCGCGACGACGCAGCGCGACGGCCAGGCCGCCCGCGCTTCCGGACGGGGCCGCGGCGGTCTCCGGCGGGTTCTCGGTGTGGCTCACGCCGGCACCTCCGCCGACCGGCTGCGGGCCAGCTCGTCGTCGAGGGTGAGGATGGCGGCGGCCCGGTCGGGTCCTGCCGGCCGGTCGCCGTAGCGGACCTCCTCGAAGGTGCGCGCGCCGTCCTCGAGGCTGCCGGCCAGCGCCGGGAACGACCGTCCCAGGGCGGCCGCGATCTCGTGCGCCGTCGCCCCGGGCGCGGCGTGCAGCCGTCCGGTCTCCTGCTCGCGCAGCGCCAGCGCGCGGAACCCGTCGATGACCGCCTCACCGTGGCGGCCGTCGGCGAGTGCTCGATCCGCCCGACGGCGCAGTTGGGCCGCGGTCACGGCCTCGTCGGTGAGGGCGGGCCCGGCCTGCGTGCGACGGCCGCGGTCGCGGCGGACGCGACCGAGCAGGATCACCGCGGCGACCGCGAGCGCGAAGAACACCGCGACCGCAGCGGCGACGGAGAGGGGCGGGATGGTGCCGGCGCGTTCCACACCGCTCGCGAGGGTGCGCACCAGCCAGTCGACCACCCGCTCGAGCAGCGGCCGGTCGTGGTAGTCCGGGTCGCGCAGCTCCTCGCGCAGCCAGCGTCGCCCCTCCTCACTGGTGGGGAGCACCGGCGGCTCGCGGAGCCACCCGCTCACGACTCGATCAGCCCCGCCTGCTCCATCAACACCACGTCGTAGGCCTCCTTGCGGATGCGCTGGTCGAGGTACTGAAGCGCCATGACGACGGTCAGCAGCGGCGCCGAGAACGCTGCGCCGATGATCGACGCGACCGCCTGACCGACCACGAGCGCGAGCATCGCGTAGTCGGGGCCGGCGACCACCGGCAGCAGCTGTGCGGCGAAGGAGACCGGGGTCGCCACGATCTGGGCGCCGATGCCGACGGCGATGTTGACCAGCAGCGCGATGCCGAAGATCCGCCAGAAGCCGCCGCGGGTGAGTCCGTGGCCGCGACCGATCGCGGCGAAGATCCGCGGCTCCTCGAGCATGAGGGCGGGCAGCGCGAAGTAGTAGAGCCGGATCCAGATCCAGCACAGGACGACGACCAGCACCACGAAGCCGAGCACGCCCCACAGCACCGGGGCGACCCAGCCGCTCCCGAGCACGACCAGCAGCACCAGCGGCGTCGCGTACGCCCCGACGACCAGTGACAGCAGCACGCCCAGCACGATGGTCAGGCCGAGCGCTCGCCACCTGCGGCCCCGTGTCGCCGCCCAGGCCTCCCCGAGGGTCATCCGACGGCCGACCACGGCCGCGGCGGTGACCTGCGCCGTCATGGCGCCGACGAGGACCAGACCGGCCGCCTGCAGGAGCATCCCGATGAAGAGCGTCCCGAAGACGCCGACCACCGAGACCACCTGCGCGTCCGTGGGTTCGGACTCCTCCAGGAACGCCTCGCCGAGACCCGGAACGCTGAGGCTCGTCACGACGGTCACCGCGAGCGGCAGCAGCATCGCCACCGACGCGACCAGCACCGCGGCGCCCACCGTGGCTCCCGCGTTGCGCCGGATGATCCGGAAGGCGCCGTCGAGCAGGTCGCCGAGGCCGAGCGGCCGCAACGGGATCGCGCCAGGCCGGTGGGTCAGCTGCGGCGGCGCGCCGGGGAAGGGGCCCGGAAAGGACCCCTGCGGTGGTGCGTACTGCGACGGCGTACCGTCGTTGCCCAGCGGACCCCAGCCCGACGGCCCGGGCGGAGGCGGCGGGCCGGCAGGCCCCGGGGGTGGGGGATGACCCGACACGGTCGTCCTTTCTGGGCGGTGACCGGGCACGGAGGCGGCCCTCGACCGGCATCCTGCCAGGATCCGCAGACCGATTTGGTCAGGGGGCGGATGTCTGCCAAGATTGTCCAGTTGCTCCGGCGGGTTGCCGGGGTGCGGCACATCTTGACTACTGAATCGCGTCTCCCGTCCGACGCTCTTCCGAGAGCCGTCGGGCACGCCTGGGGTCGTCGGTGGTCGCTCGATGGGCCGCACCGCACCTGGAGACCCGATTCAGCCCGATGAACCATCGGGTGCCACAACAAGCCAAGCGGGACCGTGTGGTCGTCGTGCGTCGCGAACTAAGCGACACGCCCGACCGCGGGGGTCGGCGGGGCCGGGGTGGTGGAGCAAGGGTGGGACCGACTCGACCGGAGGACGTCCCAGAACTGCAACGCAGAACGCACGCGGCAGCTCGACAGCCGGCTCGAGACAGAAGGACGAGAGAGACCTATGGCGGGACAGAAGATCCGCATCAGGCTCAAGGCCTATGACCACGAGGTGATCGACACCTCGGCGCGCAAGATCGTGGACACCGTCACCCGCACGGGTGCCAAGGTCGCCGGCCCCGTGCCGCTGCCGACCGAGAAGAACGTGTACTGCGTGATCCGCTCGCCCCACAAGTACAAGGACTCCCGCGAGCACTTCGAGATGCGCACCCACAAGCGGCTCATCGACATCATCGACCCCACGCCGAAGACCGTCGACTCGCTCATGCGCCTCGACCTGCCGGCCGGTGTCGACATCGAGATCAAGCTCTGAGGTCTGTGACATGACGATCGAACGCAACGTGAAGGGCCTGCTGGGCACCAAGCTCGGCATGACCCAGCTCTGGGACGAGAACAACCGCGTCGTCCCCGTGACCGTGATCGCCGCGAACACCAACGTGGTCACCCAGGTCCGCACGCCCGAGACCGACGGCTACAACGCCGTGCAGGTCGGGTTCGGCGAGATCGAGGCCCGCAAGGTGAACAAGCCGCAGGCCGGTCAGTTCGCGAAGGCCGGCACCACGCCGCGCCGGCACCTGGTCGAGATCCGCACCGCGGACGCCGCGTCCTACAACGTGGGCCAGGAGCTCTCCGTCGACACCTTCGCCGCTGGCGAGGTCGTCGACGTCACCGGCACCAGCAAGGGCAAGGGCTTCGCCGGCACGATGAAGCGTCACGGCTTCTCCGGTGTGTCCGCCTCGCACGGTGCCCACCGCAACCACCGCAAGCCGGGCTCGATCGGCGCGTGCGCCACTCCCGGCCGCGTGTTCAAGGGCGTCCGCATGGCGGGTCACATGGGTACGGAGACCGTGACCACCCAGAACCTCACCGTGCACGCCGTCGACGCCGAGAAGGGCCTCATCCTCGTCAAGGGCGCCATCCCCGGCCCCAAGGGCGGCCTCGTGGTCCTCCGGTCCGCCTCGAAGAAGACGGAGGCCTGAGCATGGCTACCAACACCGTGAAGGTCGATCTGCCGGCCGAGATCTTCGACGTTGAGGTCAACGTCCCGCTGATCCACCAGGTCGTCGTCGCCCAGCAGGCTGCTGCCCGCCAGGGCACGCACGCCACCAAGACCCGCGGCGAGGTCCGCGGTGGTGGCAAGAAGCCGTACAAGCAGAAGGGCACCGGCCGCGCCCGTCAGGGCTCGACCCGTGCGCCGCAGTTCGCCGGTGGTGGCACCGTCCACGGCCCGCAGCCGCGCTCCTACGACCAGCGCACCCCCAAGAAGATGAAGGCCGCCGCTCTCCGCGGTGCCCTCTCGGACCGCGCCCGCAACGGCCGCATCCACGTCCTCGACTCCTTCGGCATCGGCGAGAAGCCGTCCACGAAGGCGGCGCTCGGCGTGCTCGCCGGCCTGACCGACCGCTCGAAGTTCCTCGTGGTGCTCGAGCGCACCGACACCGTCACCTGGCTGTCGCTGCGCAACGCTCCCGAGGTGCACATCGTGGCCGTCGACCAGCTCAACACCTACGACGTGCTGGCCTCCGACGACGTGGTCTTCACCAAGGGCGCCTTCGACACGTTCGTCGGCGGCAAGGCCGCGGTCACGGAAGCCCAGGAGGACGAGAAGTGAGCACCCTGCACAAGGACCCCCGCGACATCCTGATCGCACCGGTGGTGTCGGAGAAGAGCTACGGCCTCCTCGACAACAACAAGTACACCTTCCTCGTCCGCCCGGACGCCAACAAGACCGAGATCAAGATCGCGGTCGAGAAGGTGTTCAACGTCAAGGTCACCTCGGTGAACACCCTCAACCGACCGGGCAAGACCCGTCGCACCCGCTTCGGCATGGGCAAGCGCAAGGACACCAAGCGCGCCATCGTCAGCCTGGCCGAGGGTCACCGCATCGACATCTTCGGGGGTCCGGTCTCCTGACCGGGCAGCTGGACAAGGACTGATTCAACATGGCTATCCGCAAGTACAAGCCGACCACCCCGGGCCGTCGCGGCTCCTCGGTGGCCGACTTCGTCGAGATCACCCGGACCACGCCGGAGAAGTCGCTGACGCGCCCGCTGCCCAAGAAGGGCGGCCGCAACAACCAGGGCCGGATCACCACCCGGCACCAGGGTGGCGGCCACAAGCGCGCCTACCGCATCATCGACTTCCGTCGCTACGACAAGGACGGCGTGCCGGCCAAGGTCGCTCACATCGAGTACGACCCCAACCGCACCGCCCGCATCGCGCTGCTGCACTACGCGGACGGCGAGAAGCGCTACATCGTGGCGCCGAAGGACCTGACCCAGGGCACCGTGATCGAGTCGGGCCCGACGGCTGACATCAAGCCGGGCAACAACCTGCCGCTGCGCAACATCCCGGTCGGCACCACGGTCCACTGCATCGAGCTGCGGCCCGGCGGCGGCGCCAAGATGGTCCGCTCGGCCGGCAACAGCGCCCAGCTGGTCGCCCGTGAGGGCAGCCGCGCCACGCTGCGCCTGCCGTCCGGCGAGATGCGCTTCGTCGACGTGCGCTGCCGCGCCACCATCGGCGAGGTCGGCAACGCCGAGCAGTCCAACATCAACTGGGGCAAGGCCGGCCGCATGCGCTGGAAGGGCAAGCGCCCGACCGTCCGCGGTGTGGTCATGAACCCGGTCGACCACCCGCACGGTGGTGGTGAGGGTAAGACCTCCGGTGGTCGTCACCCGGTTTCCCCGTGGGGTAAGCCCGAGGGCCGCACGCGCAAGCGCAAGGCCTCTGACTCGATGATCATCCGCCGTCGCAAGTCCGGCAAGGGTAGGAAGTAACCGACATGCCTCGCAGCCTGAAGAAGGGCCCCTTCATCGACGACCACCTTCAGAAGAAGGTGGACGCCGAGAACGAGAAGGGCAGCCACAACGTCATCAAGACCTGGTCGCGCCGGTCGATGATCATCCCCTCGATGATCGGCCACACGATCGCTGTGCACGATGGCCGCAAGCACGTTCCCGTGTTCGTCACCGACTCGATGGTCGGTCACAAGCTCGGCGAGTTTGCCCCGACCCGCACGTACAAGGGTCACGTGAAGGAAGACCGGAAGGGCCGCCGCCGCTGACGCGGGGGCTCCCTTGAGGAACTGGAGAGAACGAGCAAATGAGCGTTACTGAGCGCCGGCGCACCAGCGCCCGCCGCGAGTCGCTGCTCGGCGACCAGCCGGGTGCCTTCGCGAGTGCCCGCTTCGTGCGGATCACCCCCATGAAGGCCCGCCGGGTCGTCGACATGGTCCGCGGCCTGCCCGTGGACGAGGCCCTGTCCCTGCTGGCGTTCGCGCCGCAGGCGGCTTCCGAGACCGTCTACAAGGTGCTGGAGAGCGCCATCGCCAACGCCGAGACCACCGAGGGTCTCAGCCGCGGTGACCTGGTGCTCTCCGTCGCCCAGGTCGACGAGGGCCCGACCATGAAGCGGTGGCGTCCGCGTGCCCAGGGCCGTGCCACCCGCATCAACAAGCGCACGAGCCACATCACGCTGGTGGTCCAGCCGGCCGATGTCGTCGCAGCCAAGAAGGGTGGCAAGAAGTAATGGGCCAGAAGATCAACCCGAACGGCTTCCGCCTCGGCATCTCCACGGACCACAAGTCCCGTTGGTACGCCGACAAGCTCTACAAGTCGTACGTCGGCGAGGACGTCGCCATCCGCAAGCTGCTCAGCAAGGGCATGGAGCGGGCCGGCATCTCGCGCGTCGAGATCGAGCGCACCCGTGACCGCGTCCGCGTGGACATCCACACGGCGCGTCCCGGCATCGTCATCGGTCGCCGCGGCGCCGAGGCCGACCGCATCCGCGGCGAGCTCGAGAAGCTCACCGGCAAGCAGGTGCAGCTGAACATCCTCGAGGTCAAGAACCCCGAGGTGGACGCTCAGCTCGTCGCCCAGGGTGTCGCCGAGCAGCTGTCCGGCCGTGTTCAGTTCCGTCGCGCGATGCGCAAGGCGATGCAGACCACGATGCGCTCCGGTGCCAAGGGCATCCGGATCCAGTGCTCGGGCCGCCTCAACGGCGCCGAGATGTCGCGCACCGAGTTCTACCGCGAGGGCCGCGTGCCGCTGCACACCCTGCGTGCCGACATCGACTACGGCTTCTACGAGGCCCGCACGACCTTCGGCCGCATCGGCGTGAAGGTCTGGATCTACAAGGGCGAGGTCGCCGGCACCCGTGCCGAGCGCCAGGCCCAGGCCGCTGCCCGCGCCGGTGTCCCCGGTCGCGGTGGCCGCCCGACCCGTGGCGGCGAGCGCCCGAGCCGTGGCTCGCGCCCCTCGCGCGGTGAGCGCGGCGGCGACGCTCCGGCCGTCACCGAGGCCCCGGTGGGCGGCGACACCGCCGTCGCGAACACCGCGGCCGAGACCGCAGGACAGGAGGCCTGAGTCATGCTGATGCCCCGTCGCGTCAAGCACCGCAAGCAGCACCACCCCAAGCGGACCGGTGCCGCCAAGGGCGGCACGTCGCTGGCGTTCGGTGACTTCGGGATCCAGGCGATCGAGGGTCACTACGTGACCAACCGGCAGATCGAGTCGGCTCGTATCGCGATGACCCGTCACATCAAGCGTGGCGGCAAGGTGTGGATCAACATCTACCCCGACCGCCCGCTCACCAAGAAGCCGGCCGAGACCCGCATGGGCTCCGGTAAGGGCTCGCCCGAGTGGTGGGTCGCCAACGTCAAGCCCGGCCGTGTCATGTTCGAACTCTCCGGTGTCACCGAGGACGTCGCTCGCGAGGCCATGCGCCGCGCGATCCACAAGCTCCCGATGAAGTGCCGGTTCATCTCGCGAGAGGCGGGTGAATTCTGATGGCTAACGCCACTCGCGCCCACGAGCTCGACGAGCTCAACGACGTCGACCTCGAGGCCAAGCTCCGTGAGGCCAAGGAGGAGCTGTTCAACCTCCGGTTCCAGGCGGCCACCGGCCAGCTGGAGAGCCACGGCCGGCTCCGCACGGTCAAGAAGGACATCGCCCGGATCTACACCGTGGTGCGTGAGCGCGAGCTCGGCATCCGGACCGCTCCGGGTGCGAGCAACGAGGAAGTGACCGCATGAGCGAGCAGACCGCCGAGCGCAACCGGCGCAAGACCCGCGAGGGTCTGGTCGTCAGCGACAAGATGGACAAGACCGTCGTCGTGGCCGTCGAGGACCGTGTCAAGCACGCGCTCTACGGCAAGGTCATGCGCCGCACCAGCAAGCTGAAGGCGCACGACGAGCAGAACGCCTGCGGCATCGGCGACCGCGTCCTGGTCATGGAGACCCGGCCGCTGTCCGCCACCAAGCGGTGGCGCGTCGTCGAGATCCTCGAGAAGGCCAAGTGACCCTGCGCCGGGGGCCGGCGCGAAATTGACCGACGGGTGCGGGCCCGGGGACCATTGATCCTCGGGCCTGTCGCCCGCACATCCCTACCAGTTCGGCCAGGCTCATTCGCCATGCGCGGATGAGAACCGGCTCGACAAGGAGAAGTAATGATCCAGCAGGAGTCGCGACTCAAGGTCGCCGACAACACGGGTGCCAAGGAGATCCTCTGCATCCGTGTGCTCGGCGGCTCTGGTCGTCGCTACGCCGGCATCGGCGACGTCATCGTCGCCACCGTCAAGGACGCGATCCCCGGTGGCAACGTCAAGAAGGGTGACGTGGTCAAGGCCGTCGTCGTGCGCACTGTGAAGGAGCGCCGTCGTCCCGACGGCTCCTACATCCGCTTCGACGAGAACGCCGCCGTCATCCTCAAGAACGACGGCGAGCCGCGCGGCACCCGCATCTTCGGCCCCGTGGGCCGCGAGCTGCGCGAGAAGAAGTTCATGAAGATCATCTCGCTCGCCCCGGAGGTGCTGTGAGCCATGGGTAAGAGCCTGAAGATCAAGAAGGGCGACACCGTCAAGGTGATCGCGGGCAAGGACAAGGGCGCCGAGGGCAAGGTGATCCAGGTCCTTCCCACCGAGGAGCGGGTCATCGTCGAGGGCGTCAACCGCATCAAGAAGCACACCAAGGCGCAGACGCAGGGCGGCTCCACCGGCGGGATCATCACCACCGAGGCCCCCATCCACGTCTCCAACGTCATGCTGCTCGAGGACGGCACCCCGACCCGCGTCGGCTATCGCCGCGACCAGGTGACGAAGCGGCGTCCCGACGGCTCGACGTACTCCGCTGAGCGCAGCGTCCGCATCTCGCGCAAGACCGGCAAGGACATCTGATGACTGACACCGTGACCGAGCGTCCGGCGGCGTCCGCGCCGACGACCCCGCGTCTGAAGACGCGCTACCGCGAGGAGATCGCGCCGGCGCTTCAGCAGCAGTTCGAGATCAAGAACGTCATGCAGGTGCCCGGCCTGACCAAGATCGTGGTCAACATGGGCGTCGGCGAGGCGGCCCGTGACTCGAAGCTGATCGAGGGCGCCGTCCGCGACCTCACCGCGATCACCGGCCAGAAGCCGCTGGTGACCAAGGCCCGCAAGTCGATCGCGCAGTTCAAGCTGCGCGAGGGCATGCCGATCGGTGCGCACGTCACGCTGCGTGGCGACCGGATGTGGGAGTTCCTCGACCGGCTGCTGTCGCTGGCGCTGCCGCGCATCCGCGACTTCCGTGGTCTGAACCCGAACCAGTTCGACGGCAAGGGCAACTACACCTTCGGTCTCACCGAGCAGGTCATGTTCCACGAGATCGACCAGGACAGGATCGACCGGTTCCGGGGCATGGACATCACGCTGGTGACCACGGCCGACAACGACGACCAGGGTCGCGCGCTGCTCAAGGCGCTCGGCTTCCCGTTCAAGGAGAACTGACATGGCGAAGACCGCGCTGAAGGTCAAGGCCGCTCGCAAGCCGAAGTACGCCGTCCGGGCCTACACCCGCTGCCAGCGCTGCGGCCGCCCGAAGGCCGTGTTCCGCAAGTTCGGCCTGTGCCGGATCTGCCTGCGGGAGATGGCGCACCGCGGCGAGCTGCCGGGTGTCACCAAGTCCTCCTGGTGAGCTCGTTCCCCGACGGAACTGATCTCTCTTTCACACACAACGAGTCGCTACAGGTCGCACCTGACACGCAGGTGCGAAACCGGAGTGGAGAAAGGGCCTCACGGCCATGACGATGACTGACCCGATCGCAGACATGCTGACTCGTCTGCGCAACGCCAACCAGGCGTACCACGACGCGGTGTCCATGCCCTACAGCAAGATCAAGGCTGGCGTCGCGGAGATCCTCAAGCAGGAGGGTTACATCACCTCCTACGAGGTGACCGACCCGGCCGAGGGCGAGGTCGGCAAGACGCTGACCATCACCCTCAAGTACGGCCGCAACCGCGAGCGCTCGATCGCCGGCGTCCGCCGCATCAGCAAGCCCGGCCTGCGCGTCTACGCCAAGCACACCGGTCTCCCGAAGGTGCTCGGTGGCCTCGGCGTCGCGATCATCTCGACGAGCCAGGGCCTGCTGACCGACCGCCAGGCGAACCAGAAGGGCGTGGGTGGGGAAGTCCTCGCCTACGTCTGGTGACGAGAGACCGAGAGGAGAGAAGAACATGTCGCGTATTGGCAAGCTCCCCGTCCCGGTCCCGTCCGGTGTCGACGTCACGATCGACGGCGCCACTGTCACGGTGAAGGGCCCCAAGGGCACCCTGTCGCACACGGTCGCCGCGCCGATCACGGTGGAGAAGGGTGAGGGCGTCCTCGACGTCAAGCGCCCCGACGACGAGCGCGTCTCGAAGGCGCTGCACGGTCTGTCCCGCACGCTGATCAACAACATGGTCGTCGGTGTCACCGAGGGCTACGAGAAGAAGCTCGAGATCGTCGGCGTCGGATACCGCGTCCTGCCGAAGGGCCCGACCCAGCTGGAGTTCCAGCTCGGCTACTCGCACCCGATCGTCTTCGACGCGCCGGAGGGCATCACCTTCAACGTCGAGGGTCCGACCAAGTTCGGTGTCGCCGGCATCGACAAGCAGCTGGTCGGCGAGGTCGCTGCGAACATCCGCAAGCTTCGCAAGCCCGAGCCCTACAAGGGCAAGGGTGTCCGTTACGCCGGCGAGAACGTCCGCCGCAAGGTCGGAAAGGCTGGTAAGTGACGATGGCTATCTCGCTGTCCAACCGCAAGCACACTGCGGCGCGCGTCAAGTCGCGTCTGCGCCGTCAGGTCCGTGGTCGCAAGAAGGTCACCGGTACGGCGGAGCGTCCGCGCCTCGTCGTGACCCGCACGTCCAAGCACATCACTGCCCAGGTCGTCGACGACAACCTCGGCAAGACCCTGGTGTCCGCGTCCACCATCGAGGCCGACCTGCGCTCGGCCGAGGGTGACAAGACGGCCAAGGCCAAGCGCGTCGGCGAGCTCGTCGCCGAGCGTGCCAAGGCCGCGGGCGTCGAGGCCGTGGTCTTCGACCGTGCCGGTAACAAGTACCACGGCCGCATCGCGGCCCTGGCTGACGCCGCCCGTGAGGGCGGCCTGGCCTTCTGATCGCAAAGACAAGTAAGAGAGAAGGAACAGTCTCATGAGCGGAGCCCAGCGCGGACAGCGCGGCGGCGAGCGCCAGGGCGGCGACCGGCGCAACCGGGACGACCGTCGCGGCGGCGCCGAGAAGACCGCCTACATCGAGCGCGTCGTTGCGATCAACCGTGTCGCCAAGGTCGTGAAGGGTGGTCGTCGCTTCAGCTTCACCGCCCTCGTGGTCGTCGGTGACGGTGAAGGTCTCGTCGGCGTCGGCTACGGCAAGGCGAAGGAGGTGCCCGCGGCGATCGCCAAGGGTGTCGAGGAGGCGAAGAAGGCATTCTTCCGCGTTCCCCGCATCCAGGGCACGATCCCGCACCCCGTCCAGGGCGAGAAGGCCGCCGGCGTCGTCATGCTGCGCCCGGCCGCGCCCGGTACCGGTGTCATCGCCGGTGGCCCGGTGCGTGCGGTGCTCGAGTGCGCCGGCATCCACGACATCCTGAGCAAGTCGCTCGGTTCGTCGAACCAGATCAACATCGTCCACGCCACCGTGGAGGCCCTGAAGATGCTGGAGCAGCCCGAGGCTGTCGCCGCTCGTCGTGGCCTGCCGGTCGAGGACGTCGCCCCGGCCGCCCTGCTCAAGGCGCGCGCCGAGGTCGTTGCTCCGACCGCGGAGGTGTCGGCCTGATGGCACAGCTGAAGGTTCAGCAGAAGAGGGGCCTCGTCGGCCTGAAGAAGAACCAGCGCGAGACCCTGCGCACGCTCGGTCTCAAGCGGATCGGCGACGTGGTCGTCAAGGAGGACCGCCCGGAGATCCGGGGCATGGTCAACACCGTCCGTCACCTGGTGACGGTCGAGGAGGTCGACTGACATGACGCTCAAGCTGCACCACCTGCGTCCGGCGCCCGGGGCCAAGACCGCCAAGACCCGCGTGGGTCGTGGTGAGGCCTCGAAGGGCAAGACGGCCGGCCGCGGTACCAAGGGCACCAAGGCGCGCTACCAGGTTCCGGTGGCGTTCGAGGGTGGCCAGATGCCGATCCACATGCGGCTCCCGAAGCTCAAGGGCTTCAAGAACCCGTTCAAGGTCGAGTTCCAGGTCGTGAACCTCGACAAGCTGAACGAGCTCTTCCCCGAGGGCGGCGCCGTCACCCCCGAGACCCTCGTGGCCAAGGGCGCGGTCCGCAAGGGCCAGCCGGTCAAGGTCCTCGGGCAGGGTGAGATCTCGGTCAAGGTCGAGGTGAGCGCGAACGCGTTCTCCGCGACTGCCAAGGAGAAGATCGAGGCCGCTGGCGGCTCCGCCACGGTTCTCTGATCGTCCACGGGCCAGCCGTACATCACGTGACGGACGCGGTCAGGACGCCGTTGAGGTGGCCTGACCGCGTTCGCGCATCCAGGGGCTGTTAGGCTCCGTGGGGCTTGTCGCAGGTCGCCCGCGCCCTGTGCTCCACCCGGTACCCCCCACGGGGCACCACGCTTGGTCGGCCTGCAACAGTCTGAGAGTGAGAAAGAGGATCTTCTCGTGCTAGGCGCGTTCGCGAGCGCGTTCCGGACTCCGGATCTGCGTCGCAAGCTTCTGTTCGTCCTGTTGATCATCGTGATCTTCCGGGCGGGCTCCCAGATCCCTGCCCCCGGCGTCAACGTCGCCAACGTGGAGCAGTGCATCGCAGCGACCCGTGAGGGCGCCGGTGCCAGCCTCTACAACCTGGTGAACCTGTTCTCAGGCGGCGCACTGCTCCAGCTGACGATTTTCGCGCTGGGCATCATGCCGTACATCACCGCCAGCATCATCTTGCAGCTGCTCGTCGTGGTCATCCCGCGGCTCGAGGCGCTGAAGAAGGAGGGCCAGGCGGGGCAGACGAAGATCACCCAGTACACCCGGTACCTCACCTTGGGCCTGGCCGTGCTGCAGGCGACCGGCATCGTGGCGCTCGCCCGTTCGGGCAACCTGCTGCAGTGCAACCAGGACCTGCTGCACGACAACGGCACCGGCACCTTCATGGTCCTGGTGGTCACCATGACCGCCGGCACCGCGGTGATCATGTGGCTCGGCGAGCTCATCACCGAGCGCGGCATCGGCAACGGCATGTCGATCCTGATCTTCACGCAGGTCGTGGCGACCTTCCCGGCCACGATGTGGGCCGTGAAGCAGGAGCACGGCTGGTGGACCTTCGGCGTGGTGATGGTGATCGGTCTGGCCATCATGGCGGCCGTCATCTTCATCGAGCAGGCCCAGCGCCGCATCCCCGTGCAGTACGCCCGCCGGATGGTCGGGCGGAAGATGTTCGGCGGCTCCTCGACCTACATCCCGCTCAAGGTCAACCAGGCCGGCGTCATCCCGGTCATCTTCGGCTCCTCGCTGCTCTACCTGCCGGCCATGGCCGCTCAGTTCAACCAGAACAGCACCGCCGGCTGGGTGGACTGGATCAACACCTACCTGGTGACCGGTGACCACCCGCTCTACATGGCGGTCTACTTCGGCCTCATCGTCTTCTTCACCTACTTCTACGTGTCGATCACCTTCAACCCCCAAGAGGTGGCCGACAACATGAAGAAGTACGGCGGCTTCATCCCCGGGATCCGGGCGGGCAAGCCGACCGAGGACTACCTGTCCTACGTCCTGTCCCGCATCACGCTGCCGGGCGCGCTCTATCTCGGTCTGGTCGCCCTGATCCCGCTCATCGCACTCGCGCTGATCAACGCCAGCCAGAACTTCCCGTTCGGTGGCACGTCGATCCTCATCATGGTCGGCGTCGCCCTCGACACCGTGAAGCAGATCGAGAGCCAGCTGCAGCAGCGCAACTACGAAGGATTCCTGCGATGAGGTTGATCATCATGGGCCCTCCCGGCGCCGGGAAGGGCACGCAGGCGAAGTTCATCGCCGAGCGCTACAGCATTCCCGCCATCTCGACCGGCGACATCTTCCGCGCCAACGTCTCGCAGGGCACTCCGCTCGGCGTCGAGGCGCAGAAGTACATGGACGCCGGCGAGTACGTCCCCGACCAGGTCACCAACCTGATGGTGCGCAACCGCATCGACGAGCCTGACGCCGTCAACGGCTTCCTCCTCGACGGCTACCCGCGCACCCTCGCGCAGGTCGAGGAGCTCGACGGCATGATCAAGTTCACCGGCCACCGGCTCGACGCGGTCGTGTGCCTGACCGTCGACCAGGACGAAGTGGTCCAGCGCCTGCTGCAGCGCGCCCAGGTCGAGGGCCGCGCGGACGACACCGAAGAGGTGATCCGTCGCCGCCAGGAGCTCTACCAGGAGGAGACGGCACCGCTGATCGACGTCTACCGCGACCGTGGCATCGTCCACGAGATCGTCGGCATGGGCGAGGTCGACGAGGTCACCCAGCGCATCTTCGACGCGCTGGACGCCGTCGAGCAGAGCTGACCTCAGGGGCTTCTCAGATGGGCCTGCTCGACCGCGGCGTCGAGATCAAGTCGCCGGAGCAGATCGACGCGATGCGCCGCGCCGGCCTGGTGGTGGGTCGCACCTTGGAGCTGCTCCGCGGCTCGGTGCGCGCCGGCATCTCCACGGGCGAGCTGAACGCGATCGCCGAGGAGAACATCCTCGGATCCGGTGCCGTCTCGTCGTTCAAGGGCTACCACGGGTTCCCCGCGGTCATCTGCACCTCGGTCAACGACGAGGTGGTGCACGGCATCCCCGGTGACCGGGTGCTCGCCGACGGCGACGTCATCTCGATCGACTGCGGCGCCATCGTCGACGGCTGGCACGGCGACGCCGCGATCACCGTCGCGGTGGGGGAGGTCCCCGCCGAGGTCACCGAGCTCATGCGCGTGACCGAGGAGTCGATGTGGCGGGGCATCGCCGCCGCCCACCTCGGCGGTCGGGTCACCGACATCTCGCACGCGATCGAGAGCTACGTCCGCCGCGAGGGCCGCTACGGCATCCTCGAGGACTACACCGGCCACGGCATCGGGTCCGAGATGCACATGGCCCCGAACGTCCCCAACTTCGGCAAGCGCGGCAAGGGTCCGAAGCTGGTCGAGGGCATGGCCCTGGCGGTGGAGCCGATGCTCACCCTCGGCACCAAGGACACCGACGTACTCGAGGACGACTGGACGGTCGTCACCCTCGACGGCAGCTGGGCCGCCCACTACGAGCACACCTTCACGCTGACGCCTCAGGGGGCCTGGGTGCTCACCGCCCTCGACGGCGGCCGCGAGCAGCTCGAGCGCCTCGGCGTCCCCTACGGCGGCCGCGACTAAGCGCGAGACGTCACTTCTGGCCCGCCGAGACGTCAGTTTTGGCCCGTCGAGGCGTCAGTTCTGGCCCGTCGAGCCGTCGTCGCCCTTTCCCGGGCGTGGGCGCTGGACAGCTGCGCGGACACATGCGGCTCAGATCCGCCCTCCCGAGCGGGGAGTGACCCCGGGTGGGGCCCGAAGTGACTCCTCGTAGGGCCCGAAGTGACTCCTCGTAGGGCCGGAAGTGACGTCTCGCGGGGCCGGAAGTGACGTCTCGCGCGCCTCTCGTCAGGCCCGGGTGGACGGAGTAGGTAAGGCTTGCCTTATTATCGTCATATGATCTTGGAGGAGGCGTCCGGCCGGGCCCTGGTGACCGGCGCGGCGGGCGGCATCGGTCGGGCGATCGCGCTGCAGCTGGCCCGCGGAGGGGCGCGGGTGGCGCTGCTGGACCGGGACGCGGTCGGGCTGGTGGAGACCGCCAAGCTCTGTGCCGAGGTCGGGGCTGCCGAGGTGCTCGAGCTGTGCGCCGACATCAGCGTGCGAGCCGACGTGGAGGGCGCCGTCGCCACCGCCGCCGACGTGCTCGGCGGGCTCGACCGGGTGGCCTCGGCCGCCGGCATCCTGGTGCCGGGCAGCCTCGGCGAGGTCACCGACGACGCCTGGGCGGAGCACTTCGCGGTCAACACCACCGGCGTGCTGCATCTCCTCCAAGCGGTCGCTCCGCGG
>JAPSKJ010000295.1 GCA_031177735.1 Nocardioides sp. | reverse complement strand
AGGCTCCGGCTCCCGGACGGGCCCTCGGGTCCGCAGACCGACGAGCAGGGCGCCCCGGTGGCCCCGGAGCACGAGGCGCCGTCGAGCGCCGAGAGCGAGCTCAACGAGGTCGAGGAGCTGGTCCTCAGCGACCTGTGGTTCCAGGACTGAAACGCTGATCGCCGCCCGGGATGCTCCCGCCCGGTCAGGTCGCTGCGTGCTCGGCGATCCACTCGACGACCGGCCGCATGGCGCGCCAGTCCTTGCGCACCACGTCGACCAGCTCGGGGGAGTGGATCACCGGTTCGAAGCCGAGTGAGCGGCCCAGCGTGAGCGACTTGTGACGGAGCAGGTCGATCCGCGGGTGGTCGGCGTCGTAGCCGCGCGGCCTGGTCTTGAGCTTGTCGCCGCCGAGCTCGTAGCCCTTGCGCTCGGCGGTGCGCAGCCGCTGCTCGAGGTCCGCACCGTAGGTGTCGTGCACGATCGCCTGACGGAAGGCAGCCAGCCGGTCGGGCTCGAACCAGTAGCAGCCGCCGCCGGTCCGCACGCCTCGCGGCGACACCTCGAGGTAGAAGCCGGTCGCTGGAGCCACGGGGACGAACGCGCCCTGATGGGTCTTGAAGGGCTGCTTGTCCTTGGAGAAGCGGACGTCTCGATACGGACGGTAGATCTTCGCCGGACCGAACTCCGGCTCGAGCTGCTGGGTCAACGCCTTCATCGGAGCAAGCACCGACTCCTGGTAGACGTGCTTGTGCGCCTCCCAGAAGCTCCTGGTGTTGTCGACCTCCAGGTCGTCGTAGAAGTCCAGGGCAGCAGCAGGGAAGCCGGTGAAACTCACCGACCCAGGGTAGGCGGGCGGTGAGTGACCGGCAGAGCGCAGGTCGCCGCGTCAGGAGACCGGCGCGGTGACCTGCTCGTCGCCGCCCTCGGAGAAGGACGACACCGTGATCTGGTCGCCGCCGCAGCGCGGGGCGTCGAGGAACGCCTGCCCCGGCTGGGACTGGTAGACCACGGCCAGCGTGGTGCCGTCCCAGCGCATCAGCTTGGCCGTGTCGTCGCCGCCGTCGGAGTCACGGGCGAAGTACGCCGCCGAGCCGCACGTCGTGAGGGTCTGGTTGGTCCCCGGGCCCAGGTCGACGAGGTCGTCGCCGGTCCGGGCGTAGAGCTGCACCTGCTCGTACTGCTGCTCATCGGGCACGACCGACCAGATCGCGCCGCCCTCCAGCAGCGCACCCTCGGAGCCGGTGCACTCGGGCACGTCGGGGAACGGCGTGACCGCACCCGGCTCGATGCGGACCACCGTGCGGCACGACGGCTGCCCGGAGGTGAAGGTGAGCATCGCGTCACCGGCCGCGGAGAGGTTGGCGTAGTTGAAGCCGTCCATGCCGGGCGCGCACCAGCCCTTGGTGGAGGTGCGGGTGGTCAGGTCCACGTGCGCCAGGCAGTACTCCTGGCCGCTCTCCGTCGCATGCACCAGGCGGTCGCCGTCGATGGCCCACACCCCGCCGCGGGCGGTGGGCACCTCGCTCTTGCCGTCGAGGGTGAAGGTCTGGGAGGTGCTGAGCTCGATGATCGTGGCGCGCTGCGGGCGCCGCTCGCGCTGGTCCTGCTCGACGACGACCGCCCAGCGCTCGCTGATCAGCGAGTCGGTGATCCGGAAGCCGCGCCGGACCGACATGCCCTCGCCACCGCCGGCCCCCTCGAGCGTCCACGAGCGGCCGTCCTCCGGCACGCTGAGGACCCAGTCGCCGTTGGAGGCGGCGGTCGCGCCGTCGGCTCCCGGCACCGGCGACCAGTCGAGGAGATCGGTCACCGGCTCGACCGGCGCCGGCGCGTCGGCCGCACCGTCGGTGGTGGCCGGTGACGTGCTCGCCTGCGTCGGCTCCGGGGTCGGCGTGCTCGACGGGCTGGCCGTCGTGGTCGCAGGCGCCGACGGCGTACTCGGGCCGGCAGAGGTGGCGTCGTCGCCGCAGCCGGCGAGCACCAACGCGGCGGCGGCGAGGAGCGGGAGCGTGCGCCGCATCAGACGCCGATGTTGTGCTGGAAGTGCGCCTGGTTGGCCCGGTAGCTGCGGTAGGCCTTGCGCCACTGGACCCGGTTGATGTGCGGCTCGGAGCGGTCGAAGCGCTGCTGGTTCCACGGCTCGAAGTAGCCGAGCACCGGAGCGCCCTTGGCGTTGGTGCGGTAGCCGCGGCCGACCTGGAAGTGGCCCGACGCGTCGTCATCGAGGTAGGGGAAGTACTTGCGCAGCAGGATCGGGTGCATCACCACGGGCGCCTGGTAGATCGAGATGTGCCGCTGGATGACGTCCCACCACTGCTCGAAGGTGAACTTCTTGATGTCCAGGGCGATGTAGGGGCCGGCGTGGGTCGGGTCGTCCCAGCCGGTCTTCTTGTTGATCACCCGCACCATCTCGGTGATGGCGGTGCCGGAGCGGCCGGTCTTCAGCTTCTTGGCCCAGAAGGACTGCGGCTTCTGCACCTGGTCCCAGCCCCAGCCGATCATCTGCATCGCCGTCGGGCCGCACCAGTAGGTCGTCTCCTGCTCGGCGACCTGGCTCTCGTCGAGGATGCTCGCCGCCGGCGGGTAGGTCGTCGGCACGGGCGTCGCCGACACGGTCGGGGTCGGCGTCGCGGTGGGTGTGGCCGTCTCGTAGCTGGTCGTCTGGTTCTGCCACGGGTCGCTCGGGCACGGCTGGAGGGGTCCGCCGGGAGCGGGCTGGCCGGGCGTGGGGGTCGCGCACTCGGCGGTGTACGCCGCGGGCACGATCGCGTCGCCCGCGGTGCTGCGCGCAGCGGTGGTCGTCGGCAGGGCGCGGGCCTCCGGGTGCCGCTCGAGGAAGCCCTCGGGCAGCGGCTCGCCGAGCACCTCGTGGCGCAGCAGCACGACCTTGGCCACCGAGCGGGCGGCCTGCACCAGCTCGCGGGTCTCCTTCGCCGCGCGCTTGTCGACGCCGAGCCGGGCGCGCTGGCGCACCTGTGCCAGAGCATCGAGGTCGCCGGTGCGCTCCTGGCGGCCGCCGCGGGCGGCGACGCGCGCCGCCGCGATCATGCGGGCCTGCACCTCGCTCTCGGTGTCGTCGGTCCAGCCGGTGCCCAGGCAGTAGCGCTGGCCCTCGAAGACGGCACACCGCACGACGCTGCGGACCATCTCACCGGGCAGCGAGCGGCCGGTCGGCGTGGCCTGGCGGCCCTGCGCCACGACGGCCTCGATCTCGGCGCGCATCTCGGGCGTGACCTCGCCGAGCCCGGCGGTGACGGCCGGCCGCGGTGCGACGACCGAGCGCTCGCCCGACGGGGCGATCCCCGGCTCATCGCCGCCGCGGGGCACGAACGGAGCCGCTGCGAGCAGCAGCACGAACGCCCCGATGGCGATCGTGCGCGCCCGCGAGGGACGGGGAAGGGGAAGAGGCGACATCAGGGGTCCTCACGGCTGGGGAAGAGTGAGTTGCCTACCCAGGGTGAACAACAGTCACAGAAATCGCAACTGCACCATCGGCCACATCTTGGTGGGCGGGAAATTGCTCAGGTGGCGTCCTTCGGTGCCGATCGGGCAGAGCTGGTGCCCACGGCGGCGTCCACGGCGGTTGCTGAGAGCTCGCCGTGCGCTGAAGTGGCGAGTTGAGCGCGACTGACAGACAGGTCTGTCAGTCGGAGGGCCGCGTCGGGTCGACCGCGAGCCCGCGGGTGCCCACGCGCCGCCGACCGGATCACCGGCTCTGCGTGGTGGTGCCCAGTCAGCTGGTGGCTGGGCGATCACACCGTGCCACTCGACGGTGGCGCAGTGTCGCGCTGAGCGCGAG
>JAPSKJ010000294.1 GCA_031177735.1 Nocardioides sp. | reverse complement strand
GAGACCTTGCGCCACACCACGTCGCGGACCACCAGCTCGGGGTCGCGCTCGAGCGGGTTGCCCCACCCGCCGCCGCCGGTGGTGCGGATGCGGATCACCTCACCGGCCTTGACCGGCTCGGCGTCGGCGAGTGCGTCGACCTCGCGCTCGTGGGGGCCGCCGGGGTCGATCGTGACCTGGAACGGCTTGCCGGCCAGGCCGCCGTTGACGCCCCAGCAGGCCAGGATCGAGCGGTCGGCGATGGACATGAAGTGGGCGTCGGCGAGCATCCGGATGTGCTTCTCGTAGCCGAGACCGCCGCGGAACTTGCCGGCGCCGCCGCTGTCCATGGCCAGCGACAGCGACTCGACCCGGAACGGGAAGCGCGACTCGGTGAACTCGCTGGGCAGGTTGCGGGAGTCGGGAACGACGTGGATGGTGTCCTCGCCGTCGGCGTAGTAGCGGCCGCCGGAGCCGCCGCCCAGCACCTCGCGCATCAGGTAGGGCCGGCCCTCGCGGTCGAGCCCGTAGACCCCGGTGTAGCGGATGGTCTCCTGGTCGGCCGGCATCCGGCCGTCGACGGCCTTGGCCAGCACACCGGCGAGCACGCCGAGCAGGCGCAGGATCACGAACGTGCGCGCGTTGGTGGGCGCGGGGAAGATCGGTGTCAGCAGCGTGCCGGGCTCGGGGAACCGCATCTCGATGAGGGGGACGACGCCCTCGTTGACGTCCAGCTCCGCCATCCGCTCCGGGGTGTCGGCGAGGTTGCGCAGGATCGGGGCGAGCCACTTCTTGAGGAAGACCCCGTCGCTGTAGTCGCCGCAGTGGTTGATCGGGCCCTTGGCCTGGGGTCCGGTGCCGTCGAAGTCGAGGATGATGCGCATCCCCTCGGGGTCGTCCTCGGCGGTGCGGGTCAGCGTGATGCGCTGGGTGTGCAGCCGCGGCTCGTCGACACCGTCGTGCTCGGCGTAGTCCTCCCACACCCAGGTGCCGACCGGGATCTTGCCGAGGATCTCGCGCCGGTAGGTCTGCGTGGTGCGCTCGATGATCGCGTCGAAGCACCGCTCGACCACGTCGACGCCGTAGCGGTCGAACAGCTCGCCCAGCCGCTGCGCCCCCATCAGGCAGGCACTGCACTCGGCGTCGAGGTCGGCCGCCAGGCTGTCGGGCATCCGGCTGTTGCGCGTCATGATCGCCAGCGCCGCCTGGTTGGGGACACCGGCGTCCCACAGCCGGATCGGCGGCACCATCAGGCCCTCCTCGAAGACGCTGGTGGCGGTGCTCGGCATCGATCCGGGCACGGCGCCACCGATGTCGTCGTGGTGGCCGAAGGCCTGGACGAAGGCGACCACGCGCGGGCCGTTGCCGTCGTCGGCGAAGACGGGCACCGTGACGCACAGGTCGGGCAGGTGCCCGATGCCGCCCTCGGAGCGGTAGACGTCGTTGTGGAAGAAGACGTCGCCCGGCTTCATCTCCTCGATCGGGAAGTCGCGCGCGATCGGGTGCACCAGAGCGCTGTAGGAGCGGCCGGTCAGCTTGCGCAGCAGACGGTCGTGGATGCCGGCGCGGAAGTCGTGCGCGTCGCGGATCATCGGGCTGCGGCTGGTGCGCGCGATGGCCGTCTCGACCTCGTGCTCGACGCTGGCCAGGCTGCCCTGGACGATCTCGACGAGCACCGGGTCGGCGCTCGCGCCCCGGTCGTCGGTCAGGTGGCCGAACGGGAACTGGGTCGGTGCGCGGCGGCTCACTGGTGGTCCTCCCGGGTGACGATGAGGTTGAGGTAGTCGTCCACCCGCGCGGTGAAGCCGGGGTGGATCGGCACCGTGGAGCCGAACTCCTCGATGATCGCCGGACCCCGCACGGTCTGTCCCGGGGCGAGCCGGTCACGGGCGTGCAGCGGGGTGTCGACGTACCCCTGGTCGGCGTCGAAGCACACCCGCCGACGACCTGTCGTCGAGTGGTCGCCGGCTCCGGTCGAGCGGTCGCCGATCTCGTGCCGCTTGATCTCGGGGCGCCGGATGGGCCCGATGCCGGAGACCCGCAGGTTGACCCACTCGACCTGCTGGGTGGGGTCACTGGCGAAGTCGTAGCCGTAGAGCCCGCGGTGGGCGGCGTGGAACCGCTCGGCCACCTCGGCGAGCATCGTGTCGTCGACCGGGCCGTCCGGCACGGGCACGCGGACCTCGTAGGCCTGGCCGAAGTAGCGCAGGTCCGCGGTGCGCACGAACTGGTGCTGCTCGGGTGCGAAACCCTCGGTGGTCAACGCCGTGGCCGCCTGGGCGGTCAGCTCGTCGAGGACACCGGCGACGTCGGCGGCGGCGAGGTTGGCCGCCAGGCAGACGTGGGTGCGCACGTAGTCGTTCTTCACATCGACGGTCAGCAGCCCGAACGCGCTCACGTTGCCCGGGTTGGGCGGCACCAGCACGGTCGGGATGCCGAGGATGTCCATCAGCCGGCACAGCAGCAGGCTGCCGGAGCCGCCGAAGGTGACCAGGGTGAAGTCGCGGACGTCCAGGCCGCGCTTCACGGTGACCTGGCGCAGCGCGTTGGCCTGGTTCCAGGCGGAGATCTCCAGGACCCCGACGGCGGCGGCCTCGGGTGCCATGTCGAGCTTCGCCGCCAGGTCCTGTACGCCGGCAGCCGCGGCGTCCACGTCGAGCGGGATCTCACCGCCGAGCAGGTGCGGGGGGATCCGGCCGAGCACGACGTGCGCGTCGGTGACCGTCACCTCGGTGCCCCCGGCGCCGTAGCAGATCGGCCCCGGGGCGGCTCCCGCCGACTGCGGCCCGACCTTGAGCGTGCCCTCCGGCGACAGCCAGGCGATCGACCCGCCACCGGCGCCGACGGTGACGACGTCGATCATCGGGATCTTGCTCGGGAAGGCGCCCACGCTGCCCTCGGTGGTCAGCGTCGGCTCGCCGTCCACGACGACGCTGACATCGGTCGAGGTGCCGCCGCCGTCGGAGGTGAGCACCTTGTCGAAGCCGGCGACCTGCGCGATCAGTGCCGCGCCGAGCGCGCCGGCGGCGGGGCCGCTGAGCACGGTGGTGATCGGCTGGTGGACCACCTCGTCGGCGGAGAGCACGCCGCCGTTGGACTTCATCACGTAGAACGGCGGCGACTCCAGGTCGGCCAGCTTGGACTGGATGTTGCCGACGTAGGACCGCAGCCGCGGCTTCACCGCCGCATCGACCAGGGTCGTCATCGCCCGCTCGTACTCGCGGTACTCGCGCAGGACCTCGCTGCTGATGCTGACGACCGCCTCGGGGTGCTCCTCGGCCAGGATCTCGCGCATCCGCTCCTCGTGTCGCGGCTCGGCGTAGGCGTGCAGGAAGCAGACGCCGAGGGTGTTGACGCCCTTGTCGCGGAACCACCGCGCGACCACGCGGGCGCCGTCCTCGTCGAAGGGGCGCACCTCGTTGCCCTCGAAGTCGAGCCGCCCCTCGACGCCCAGGACCAGGTCGCGCGGGACGATCCGGTCAGGCTTGACCCAGAAGTAGGAGTTGCCGTAGCCGTCGGGCACCGACTGGCGGGCGATCTCGAGCATCGCCTCGTAGCCGGTGTTGGTGATGAAGCCGAGCCGGTCGACCTTGCCCTCGAGGAGCTGGTTGGTGGCCACCGTGGTGCCGTGGCAGATCGCCGCGATCGCGGCGCCGTCGCCACTGCCCAGGCCGAGCAGGGCCAGGCCCTTCTCGACGCCGGCGAGGAAGCCCACCGCCGGGTCGTGCGGGGTGCTGGGCGTCTTGGTCGTGACCACCTCGCCCGTGTCCTCGTCGAAGGCCACCACGTCCGTGAACGTGCC
>JAPSKJ010000293.1 GCA_031177735.1 Nocardioides sp. | reverse complement strand
TAGCCCTCCTCCAGGGTCACCTGCGCCTGGACCGGCTCACCCTCGGCGGGGTTGTCGATCGTGCGGGAGACGCGCTGGAAGGTGTCGAGGCTGGTGTCGGCCAGGGTGTCCTCCGCGGCCCGCCACACGACGCCGTCGTAGGCGTCGAGAGCGGCGAAGCGGACCAGGGTGCCCTCGGGGACACCGTCGACGGTGAGCAGCTCGTCGTCGTAGAGGTTGGACGGCCCGGCGTCGGGGTTCTCGACGTAGCGGCGGAAGGAGGCCAGCGGCGAGGGGTACTGCCCGATGTCGAACGGCGGCTCGACGTAGCTGCGCAGCACCAGCCGGCCGTCGTCGCCACCGGAGAGCCAGCCCCCGACCGGGATCGCGAGCCCCGCTGCGGCGGCCAGCAGCAGCACGCCGCCGGCACCGCGGCGCACCGCCCCGGCGGTCAGGCCGGTCGCCGGACCGGTGCGGGTGGCCAGACCCAGCGTGCGCACGGTGAGCCACCCGAGCGCGACCGCCGCGAACACCGCGCCCTGCAGCAGCACCGACTGCGGCTCGTCGACGCCGAGAAGCACCACGGCGACGAGCAGGGCGACCGGCGCGAGCAGCGGCAGCACCACCCGCGGCATGGCCCGCCGCGGCGCCGCACCGAGCAGGAGGCCGCCGAGCACCCCGGTGGCGAGGCCGAGGGTCCACGGCAGCACCAGCAGCGGTCCGGCGCCGTCGACCGGCGGCAGGGTGGTGAGCAGGTCCTTCCACCCGAACAGCAGCTGGTCGACCAGGTCGCCGAGCGTGCCGGGAGTCGGCAGGTACGCCGCCGCGCCGTTCGAGCGCAGGCACAGCGGACCGCCCAGCAGGGCGAAGGCCAGCACGGCGAGCAGGATCGCCGCCACGCCCGGCCACCGCCGCGCCCAGGCGAGGTGGGCCAGTGCCAGTCCGATGGTCAGCCCCAGCACGCCCACCACGGCGAACTGCACGCCGGTGTAGGTGGAGGCGAAGCCGAGCAGCGCGAGGATGCCGAGGGAGAGGAAGAACCCCAGGTCGCGGGCGCGGGCACCGGTGGGCAGCAGTCGGCTCATCAGCCCACGCTCCACTGGAGCAGCGCGGCGAGGTCGTCGCGGCTGGCGAGGTGCAGCACGGGCAGGTTGCCGGCATCCGTCACCCGGCTGCGGTCGGTCGGGTCGACCCGGATCGCCAGGCGGCGTACCTCCGGGCCGAACGAGGCGGCCGCGCGCTGGAAGGTGGTGAAGTCGGTGCCGACGCCGCCGACCAGGAACAGCAGGCTGGTGTCGGGGGCGGCCCGCGCCGCGCTCCGAGCGCCGGCGACCAGGCCGCTCCGGTCGGGCGTGCCCTGCCCGAGACCGGCCCGGCACAGGGTGTCGAGGGCGCGGTTGCCGTCACCGCCGGAGCTGACCTGGGGGCCGACCACGACGCTGGTCTCGAACTCGTCGAGGATCGCCCGCACCACGATCGAGGCCACCACCGACATGGCGGTCTCGAAGTCGCCGTCGGCGCCCGCGTCGCGCCATGCGTCGGCGTCGTCGTCGACGACGATCGTGGCGTGGCTGCGCCGGGTGTCGAGGTACTGCCGCACGAGCAGGTTGCTGCCGCCGACGGCTCCACTGCCGGCAGCCTTCGCCGAGGAGCGCCAGTGCACGTGGCGCAGGTCGTCACCGGGGACGTACTCCCGCAGCGCGTGGAAGGCCAGGTCGCTCTGCGAGATCGCGTCGGTCGAGACGCCCTCGAGGTCGCGCAGCAGGCCGGCGCCGAGCGAGTCGAGCGCGACCATCGGCGGGCGGACCAGCACCTCGGTGACCCCGGCCCAGGTGAGGTCGCGGGAGGCGACGCCGAGCGGGTCCCCGCGGCGGATCGTGGCCGGGCCGACGGGGATCACCCCACGGCGCTCGGTGCGGATGGTGAAGTCCTCCTCGTGGGTGGCGCCCGCGGCGAGCCCCGGCAGGTCGTAGCGGTAGACGCCCTCCCCCACCGGGAGGTCGAGCCGCACCGACCGTAGCCGGGAGCCGCCGACGTTGGTGACCTTCAGCGCGGCCACCACCGACTGCCCGGCGACCACCCGCTGCGGGTCCAGCTCGAGGTCGACCCGGACGCGGGTGCGCCCGACCAGCCACGGCAGGCACAGCAGCACCAGCAGCAGGCCCGCGGTGCCGAGCACGACGACCTCGCGCCAGTGCAGCAGCCGCCCGGCCACGACGAGCAGGAGCCCGAGCACGACGGCGAGCCAGCCGACCGGCTTGACCACGCCGAGGACCTCGCGGGCGCGGGCCACGGCCGGTGAGCTCCGCAGCCCCGCGGGCACACCCGGCCGCAGGACCCTCACCCGGGTGGTGAGGTCCTCGACCTTGGACAGGCCCGAGCGCAGGCGGGACGGCAGCGGCATCGGGCTCAGGCGACCCGGTCGGTCGGCGGGACCACCGACTGCAGCAGCCGGTCGATGACGGACTCCACGGTGACGCCGCTGAACTGCGCCTCGGCGTCGAGCAGCAGGCGGTGGCACAGCACCGGCTCGGCGAGCTCCTTGATGTCGTCGGGGACGACGTGGTCGCGCCCGTCGGCGGCGGCCCACGTCTTGGCCACCCGGATGAAGGCCAGGCAGCCGCGGGCCGAGAGGCCCAGGCGCACGTGGGGCTGGCGGCGCGACTCCTCGGCCAGCTCGGCGACGTACGACACCACGGCGGGGTCGACGTAGACCTCGTCGGCCAGCTCGCTCATCTCCGCGATGGTGGCGGCGGTGATGACCGGCTTCACCAGCGCCGCGCGGTCGCGGACCTTGGCGTTGTTGAGCAGCTCGACGGTGGCCTGCCGGTCGGGGTAGCCCACCGAGGTCTTCATCAGGAAGCGGTCGAGCTGGGCCTCGGGCAGTCGGTAGGTGCCGGCCTGCTCGATGGGGTTCTGGGTGGCGATGACGAGGAACGGGCGGCCCACCGAGTGCGGCACGCCGTCGACGGTGACCCGGCCCTCCTCCATGACCTCCAGCAGCGCCGACTGGGTCTTGGGCGAGGCCCGGTTGATCTCGTCGGCCAGCACGATGGTGTGGAAGATCGGGCCGGGGTGGAACTCGAAGGTGCCCTTGTGCTGGTCGTAGACGGTCACGCCGGTGACGTCGGAGGGCAGCAGGTCGGGCGTGAACTGGATGCGGGCGTGGCTGCCCTGCACCGTGTTGGCCAGCGACCGGGCCAGCATCGTCTTGCCGGTGCCCGGGAAGTCCTCCAGCAGGATGTGCCCCTCCGAGAGCAGGCAGGTCAGCGCGAGCCGCACGACGTGTCGCTTGCCCAGCACCGCCTGCTCCATGTTGGCGGTCATGACCTCGAAGGTCTTGGCGAACCACTCGGCCTGGTCGCGGGTGATCGTCACGGTGTCGTCCTGTCTGCTAACGGGCGGTGCGGGGGAAGTGAGGTCACTGGGGCCACTCGACGCTGCCGGAGGCCGACTGGCCGCCGCCGAGTATCCGACCCCACGAGCACTCTGCGGTGACCCTGCCGCCGCCGCCCCAGTAGGCCCGGAGGTCGTGGGCGCCGTTGCCGAGCTCGAACTGGCCGGAGAGGTCGCCGGTGCCGCCGTTCCCGCTCAGCGTGCAGGTCGCGGCCTGGCGCCAGTTCCCCAGGGTGAGCCGCACGAAGCCGCAGCTCTCCGCCGAGCAGTCGTCCGAGGGCTGGGCGGTGGTGTTGCAGCGCTGGGCGGGGTTGTCGTCGTTGCACGGCCTGCCGCGCTCCACCACGACCGTGGCGGGCGGGGGCTCCGGGACCTGGCGCGCGGCGGTCTTCTGCGCGCTGCCACG
>JAPSKJ010000292.1 GCA_031177735.1 Nocardioides sp. | reverse complement strand
CGGACGGGCCGCCGCGTCACGCGCGAGCTTGAAGGAGTCGCCGGTCACGTCGGCGAACTGGATGACCTCGTCGCGCTGGTAGTGGTGCCCGAGCACGAACACCCGCTCGCCGAGAGCCTCCTTGGCCGCGCGCGCCCGGGCCACCAGGTCCGGGTCCGAGGCGGGCGGCAGGTCGCCCGGGCACTCCACGCCGCGCTCGGAGTTGAGGTCGGTGCCGCGGCCCAGCGGCAGCAGCGGGAGGTCGACGGTCGTCATGGCGCACATCCTAGGTCGGCGGACGGCGTCGGATTCCGGGTGACTCGGAAGGCGGTCGCCGCCGACGTCACAGCATCGCGCCGTTGTGGATGTACGGCGCGGGCGGGGCCATGCCGCGCACCGCGAGGTGACCGCGTGTCGACATCCGCAGGCGTGCCTGCATCGCCACGTCGACCGCCCAGGGGTTGGCCGTCGTGACGTGCGAGATCTCGAAGTTCGCCTCGCCACGGGCCAGGCACTCCCACAGCAGCGCGGTCGCCGTCTCAGGTCCCCGCGCGGCGACGAGGTAGGTCGCGTCCTTGCTCGCATAGGCGTACCCCGACCGGTCCGCGGCCACGACGAGAGCCGCCATGTCGGCGAGGTTCGTGTGGTCCGGCCCGTGTGGCCCGCCGCGCAGTGACCGGTCGAGCTCGTCCATCCACTCCCGGTCGGCCTCGGCACCGTCGCGCACGCCGCTCACCGCGGGGATCGCGGAGCGGTCGACCTCGCCGTGGAAGAAGAGCTGCGGCCACAGGCTGAACCCCGCGGCGTGGTAGCGCCGCAGCGCCAGCGGGTCCTCCGAGGCGGCCAGCATGCCGACCTCCGCGCCTTCAGCGTAGGTCTGTGCCGCCGCCAGCAGCTCCCGGCCCACGCCCTTGCCCTGCCGCCCCGGCTCGACGACGAAGGTGGCCAGCACCCACAGCCGCTCGCGCCGCAGCGACGTCGCGAACCCGACGACCTCCCCCTCCTCGTCAGCGACCCAGCAGCCGTCCGGGTCGGTCTCCAGGAAGCGAGCCGTGCGCCGGGCCCACGCCGCGGACCGCTCCGGCGAGCGGCGCTTGGCCGGCGGCGCGCTCGGCGGCAGGGTGCGCTGGTCGACCTCGAAGAAGGCGCTGTCGCTCATCTGCTCGGCGGCCGGCACGTCGGCGGGTCGCATCGGTCGGATCACCACGCGACCACCCTAGATAGGCCCCTACGCTGCCGTCGTGCGGATTCTCGTCGCGCCGGACAAGTACGCCGGCACCCTGACTGCCACGCAGGCCGCGGCCGCGATCGCCGACGGTTGGCGGCGGCGGGCGCCCGGCGACCACCTCGACCTGGCCCCGATGGCTGACGGCGGCCCCGGGTTCCTCGACGTGCTGCATGCCTCGCTCGGCGGCGACCTGCTCGCCGCGACGGTGACCGGCCCCTTCGGCGAGCCCGTCCCGGCCGCGATCCTCCTCGTCGGCCGCACCGCCTACGTCGAGAGCGCCCTGGCCTGTGGACTCGCACTCACCGGCCGTGCCGGAGCGGAGCGGGCGACGACGTACGGCGTCGGGGAGCTGGTCCTCGCGGCCACCCAGGCCGGCGCGGAGGAGGTCGTGGTGGGCCTCGGCGGCAGCGGCAGCAACGACGGCGGCGCCGGTCTGCTGGCGGCCCTCGGCGCCACCGGCGACCGACCGCTCGACCAGGGCGGGGCGGCCCTGGCCGGGATCAGCAGCGCCGACCTCGGGCGTGCCCGCGAGCGGCTCGCAGGTGTCCGGCTCATCGCAGCCTCCGACGTCGACAACCCGCTCACCGGACTCTTCGGTGCCACCAAGGTCTTCGGGCCGCAGAAGGGGCTGGCCGAGCAGGACCTGCCGCGCCTCGACGGCGCCCTGCAGGACCTCGCGGCCGTGACCGACCGGCACCTGGCCGCAGCGAAGGGCGCCGGTGCAGCGGGTGGACTGGGCTTCGGCCTGATGCTGCTCGGGGCCGAGCGACTGCCGGGGTTCGACGTGGTCGCCGACGCGGTCGGTCTGCGCGACCGGGCCCGCGCCGCCGACCTCGTGGTGACCGGCGAGGGCGCCTTCGACTTCTCCAGCCGCGGCGGCAAGGTGCCGGCCGGGATGGCCCAGCTCGCGGCCGAGGCCGTGCGGCCGTGCATCGTCCTCGCGGGGGCGGTGGTCATCGGTGCGCGCGAGATGCGCACGCTGGGCGTCGAGTCGGCCTACTCGCTGGTCGACCTGGTCGGCGAGGAACGGGCCTTCGCGGACCCCGCCGGGGCCCTGGCGGACCTCGCCGAGCGGGTGGCGCGCACCTGGTCGCCGTGAGCGTCTCGAGGAAGCCTCCCCGAGGACCGCGGGAATAACCCGGCGTGTGCGACCATTGAGGGCAGTTGCAAGGACCGCACCCTCACGAACCCGGGAGCACAACATGACGGAGCAGGTGGACACCACCTTCGAGCGCCGCACCGACAGCATCAACCTCAGCCCGGTGGCCGCGGCCAAGGTGAAGAGCCTCCTCGAGCAGGAGGGCCGCGACGACCTGTCGCTGCGCATCTCGGTGCAGCCGGGTGGCTGCTCGGGCCTGCGGTATCAGCTCTTCTTCGACGAGCGCAGCCTCGACGGCGACGTCGTCACCGACTTCGACGGTGTCTCCGTCGTCGTCGACCGGATGAGCGTGCCCTACCTCAACGGCGCGATGATCGACTTCGTCGACAGCATCGAGAAGCAGGGCTTCACCATCGACAACCCCAACGCGACCGGCTCCTGCGCCTGCGGTGACTCCTTCCACTGAGTCCTCCCGCTGAGCGCTGATCAGCCCAGAAGCGACGAAGAGCCCCCGCCGTCCGGCGGGGGCTCTTCGCTCTCCCGGAGGAGGCTCGGCTGGGAGGAGGGGGAGGGCGTGGAGGACGCCCGTCAGCCGAGGTGGAGCTCGAGAGCGTCGGCGAGCCGGCGGGCGGCCTCCGGGATCTCGAGCTGCCGCTTGGGCTCCTCACGGCCGACCATCGCGGTGAGCGGGACAGCGCGCGGAGCAGGGGTGCCGAGCAGCATCGGAAGCCGCAGGTTGGCGCCGGCAGCGCGCGCGTCCACCGACATCTCGGCGACGGACGCGAGGTCGTCGTAGACCAGCTGCGAGCGGTGCGATGAGGCGGTCATGGCTCGACCGTAGGGCCTACCGTTGGGTACTCCTACGAGTACCGATGAGTAGTCTTGGGCACCATGTCCGACACCTCTGGGTCGCTGCTGATCGCCGGCTCCATCGCCACTGACCACCTGATGAGCTTCGGCGGCAAGTTCGCCGACTCGCTCGTCGTCGAGCAGCTCGACAAGCTGTCGGTCTCCTTCCTCGTCGACGACCTCGAGATCCGACGCGGCGGCGTCGCCGCCAACATGTGCTTCGGGCTCGGCAAGCTCGGCCTGCGGCCGGTGCTCGTCGGGGCGGTGGGCGAGGACTTCGCCGACTACCGCTCCTGGCTCGAGCGCCACGGCGTCGACTGCTCCCACGTGCACGTCTCGGAGTCCAAGCACACCGCCCGCTTCGTGTGCACCACCGACTCCACGATGGCGCAGTTCGCCAGCTTCTACCCCGGCGCGATGAGCGAGGCGCGGCTGATCGAGCTGACCCCGATCGTCGAGGCGGTCGGGCAGCCCCGCTACGTCCTCGTCGGGGCAGATGACCCCGAGGGCATGCGCCGCCACACCGAGGAGTGCCGCCAGCGCGGCTACCCCTTCATCGCCGACCCGAGCCAGCAGCTCGCCTTCGGCGAGGGCGACCTGATCCGCGACCTGGTCGACGGCGCCGCGATC
>JAPSKJ010000291.1 GCA_031177735.1 Nocardioides sp. | reverse complement strand
ACGGTGGCCGAGCGGGCGTGCACTCCTGGCTGCTCTACGCGGCCGAGGCGTACGCCGCCGGGGCGGAGGCGTCCCCGCTGAGGCGATCCGCCGAGTAGAAGGCGTCAGGCGACCTCGGTGGTCTCGTGTGCGGCCGGGGGAAGGCCGGGCAGGCCAGATGAGCGGTGAGCTGTCCACCGGATCGCCGGTCGGATCGGTGGATCACGCACCGCCAGCCCGGCGTGTCGCGCGGGCCCGCCGCGATGGCGGTGGGCTGTCCACCGCAGCCGTGCCGGAAAGGGTGGACAGCTCACCGCCCCACTCCTGCGCCGCGCTGCCGAGTAGATCCTCGCCGCCCGCGCGCCGGGGTGCTTCGATGGGCCCATGGAGACGGTCGTCATCGGGGTCGGTCCACTGCAGCCGGACGAGGTCGTGGCGGTCGCCCGCGGCACCGCCCGGGTGCGACTCGGCGAGGACGCCCGGGTGGCGATCGAGACGGGGCGCGGCTGCGTCGACAAGCTCGCCGCCAGCGACGAGCCGGCCTACGGGATCTCCACGGGCTTCGGGGCGCTGGCCACCCGCCACATCTCGGTCGACCAGCGCGCCCAGCTGCAGCGCAGCCTGATCCGCTCGCACGCCGCGGGCTCGGGCGACCCGGTGGAGGCGGAGGTGGTGCGAGCGCTGATGCTGCTGCGCGCCTCCACGCTCGCGACGGGTCGCACCGGGGTGCGGCTGGAGACCGCCGAGGCCTACGTGGCGCTGCTCGACTCCGGCCTGGTGCCCGTGGTGCGCGAGTTCGGGAGTCTCGGCTGCTCCGGCGACCTCGCGCCGCTGGCCCATTGCGCACTGGCGCTGATGGGCGAGGGCACCGTGCTCGACGGCGGTGTGGAGGTCCCGGCCTCCGATGCGTTGCCCCGGCACGGGCTGGCTCCCGTCGAGCTCGCCGAGAAGGAGGGGCTCGCCCTGATCAACGGCACCGACGGGATGCTCGGCATGCTCGTGCTGGCGCTCGCCGACCTGCGTCGTCTGGCCGACACCGCCGACCTCGCCGCGGCGATGAGCGTGGAGGGGCTGCTCGGCACCGACCGGGTCTTCGCCGCCGACCTGATGGCGCTGCGACCGCAGTCGGGCCAGGCGCGCAGCGCGGCCAACCTGCGCCGCTTCCTGGCCGGCTCACCGATCGTGGCCAGCCACCGGCACGGCGACGGCGTGGTGCAGGACGCCTACTCCCTGCGCTGCGCCCCGCAGGTCATCGGCGGCCTGCGCGACACCATCGACCACGCTGCCACCATCGCCGAGCGGGAGCTGCTCGCGGCGATCGACAACCCGTCGGTGATGCCCGACGGGCGGATCGAGTCGCACGGCAACTTCCACGGCGCCCCTCTGGCCTACGTGCTCGACTTCCTGGCGATCCCGGTCGCCGACGTGGCCAGCATGAGCGAGCGCCGCACCGACCGCTTCCTCGACGTCGCCCGCAGCCGCGGCCTGCCGGCCTTCCTCGGCGACGACCCGGGCGTCGACTCGGGCCACATGATCGCGCAGTACACCCAGGCGGCGATCGTCTCCGAGCTCAAGCGGCTCGCGGCCCCGGCCAGCGTCGACTCGATCCCCTCCTCGGCGCTGCAGGAGGACCACGTCTCGATGGGCTGGTCGGCCGCCCGCAAGCTGCGGCGGGCCGTGGACGGCCTCACCCGGGTGCTGGCCGTCGAGATCCTCACCGCCGCCCGCGGGATCGACCTGCGGGCCGCGACCCACGGGCCACCCGGGCCAGCCACGGCCGCCGCGATCGGGGTGCTGCGGGAACGGGTGCCCGGCCCGGGGGCGGACCGCTACCTCGCTCCGGAGATCGAGGCCACCGTGGAGCTGGTCCGCAGCGGCCGCCTGGTCTCCTCGGCGCTCACCACCACCGAGGAGCACGGGCGATGACTAGGCAGATCCGTGCCCCGCGGGGCACCACGCTGACGGCCCGCTCCTGGCAGACCGAGGCGCCGCTGCGGATGCTGATGAACAACCTCGACCCCGAGGTCGCCGAGCGCCCCGAGGACCTCGTGGTCTACGGCGGCACCGGCCGGGCCGCCCGCAGCTGGGAGGCCTACGACGCGATCGTCCGCACGCTGACCACGCTCGCCGACGACGAGACGCTGCTGGTCCAGTCGGGCAAGCCCGTCGGGGTCTTCCGCACCCACGAGTGGGCGCCGCGGGTGCTCATCGCCAACTCCCACCTGGTCGGTGACTGGGCCACCTGGCCGGAGTTCCGCCGCCTCGAGGCCGAGGGGCTGACGATGTACGGCCAGATGACCGCCGGGTCGTGGATCTACATCGGCACCCAGGGGATCCTCCAGGGCACCTACGAGACCTTCGCGGCGGTCGCCGCCAAGCGGTACGCCGGCAGCCTGGCCGGCACGCTGACGCTGACCGCCGGCTGCGGAGGGATGGGCGGCGCGCAGCCGCTGGCGGTGACGCTCAACGAGGGCGCGCTGCTGATCGTCGACGTCGACGAGACCCGCCTCGCCCGCCGGGTCGAGTCCGGCTACCTCGACGGCTACACCACGTCGTACACCGAAGCCGTCGAGGCGGCGCTCGCCGCGAAGCGGGAGCGACGCGCGCAGTCGGTCGGACTGGTCGGCAACGCGGCGGAGGTCTTCGAGCGGCTGCTCGAGGACGAGGTCGACATCGACATCGTCACCGACCAGACCAGCGCTCACGACCCGCTGTCCTACCTCCCGGTCGGGGTGAGCGTGGCGCAGTGGCACGCCGAGGCCGAGCGCGACCCGGAGGGGTTCACCAAGGCCGCGCGCGAGTCGATGGCCCGGCACGTGCGGGCGATGGTCGGGTTCTCCGACCGCGGCGCGGAGGTCTTCGACTACGGCAACTCGATCCGGGAGGAGGCCCGGCTCGGCGGCTACGACCGGGCCTTCGACTTCCCGGGCTTCGTGCCGGCCTACATCCGGCCGCTCTTCTGCGAGGGCAAGGGCCCCTTCCGCTGGGCGGCGCTGTCCGGCGACCCCGCCGACATCGCGGCGACCGACCGGGCGGTGCTGGAGCTCTTCCCCGACGACGACCGGCTGGCGCGCTGGATCCGGGCCGCGGGGGAGCGGGTGCCGTTCCAGGGGCTGCCGGCGCGGATCTGCTGGCTGGGCTACCAGGAGCGGCACCTGGCCGGACTGCGCTTCAACGAGATGGTGGCCTCCGGTGAGCTGTCGGCACCGGTGGTGATCGGCCGTGACCACCTCGACTCCGGGTCGGTCGCCTCGCCCTACCGCGAGACCGAGGCGATGGCCGACGGCTCCGACGCCATCGCCGACTGGCCACTGCTCAACGCCCTGCTCAACACCGCCTCCGGGGCCACCTGGGTCTCGCTCCACCACGGCGGCGGGGTCGGCATCGGCCGCTCCATCCACGCCGGACAGGTGATCGTCGCCGACGGCACGCCCCTGGCCGCGGAGAAGATCGCCCGGGTGCTGGTCAACGACCCGGGCACCGGCGTGATGCGGCACGTCGACGCGGGCTACCCGCGCGCCGCGGAGGTCGCGCGCGAGCGCGGGCTGCGCGTGCCGATGGACGAGTCGTGACGCGGGTACCCGGCTTCGCCAACTGCCACAGCCACGTCTTCCACCGCGCGTTGCGTGGACGGGAGGCGGGCGGGGAGACGTTCTGGGCGTGGCGGGAGCGGATGTACGCCGTCGCCGCGGTCCTCGACCCCGACCTCCTGCACGACCTGGCGCTCGCGACCTACCGCGAGATGCGGCTCGCCGGGATCACCGCGGTCGGGGAGTTCCACTACCTGCACCACGGCCCGCTCGGCGA
>JAPSKJ010000290.1 GCA_031177735.1 Nocardioides sp. | reverse complement strand
CTCGGCGAGGACATCCCCTACTTCGGGATCTGCTTCGGCAACCAGCTCTTCGGCCGCGCACTGGGCTTCGGCACCTACAAGCTGAAGTACGGCCACCGCGGCATCAACCAGCCGGTGATGGACCGCACCACCGGCAAGGTCGAGGTCACCGCCCACAACCACGGGTTCGCGGTCGACGCGCCCGTGGACGCACCGACGCAGACGCCGTACGGCGTCGCCTCGGTCTCCCACGTCTGCCTCAACGACGACGTGGTGGAGGGCCTCGAGCTGCGCACCGAGGACGGCGACCTCAAGGCCTTCTCGGTGCAGTACCACCCCGAGGCCGCCGCCGGCCCGCACGACGCGGCGTACCTCTTCGACCGCTTTGTCTCGCTCATGAACGACCGGAAGAAGGCCTGATGCCGAAGCGCACCGACATCCAGAGCGTCCTTGTGATCGGGTCCGGCCCGATCGTCATCGGCCAGGCATCCGAGTTCGACTACTCCGGCACCCAGGCGTGCCGGGTGCTGAAGGAGGAGGGCCTGCGGGTCATCCTGGTCAACTCCAACCCGGCCACGATCATGACCGACCCGGAGTTCGCCGACGCGACCTACGTCGAGCCGATCACCCCGGAGTACGTCGAGAAGGTGATCGCCAAGGAGCGCCCCGACGCGCTGCTGGCCACCCTCGGCGGGCAGACCGCGCTCAACTGCGCGGTCGCGCTGGCCGAGCGCGGCGTGCTGGAGAAGTACGACGTGGAGCTGATCGGCGCCTCGATCGAGGCGATCGACCGCGGCGAGAACCGTGAGCAGTTCAAGAAGATCGTCGCCGAGCTGGGCGGCGAGTCGGCCCGCTCGGTCATCTGCCACTCGATCGAGGACCTGCTGGCGGGTGCCGAGGAGCTCGGCTACCCGGTCGTCATCCGGCCCTCCTTCACCATGGGTGGCTCCGGCTCGGGCTTCGCCTTCAACGAGGAGGAGCTGCGCCGCATCGGCGGTGCCGGTCTCGCCGCCAGCCCGACCACCGAGGTGCTCCTGGAGGAGTCGATCCTCGGCTGGAAGGAGTACGAGCTCGAGGTCATGCGCGACCGGGCCGACAACACGGTGATCGTCTGCTCGATCGAGAACCTCGACCCGATGGGCGTGCACACCGGTGACTCGATCACCGTCGCGCCCGCGATGACGCTCACCGACCGCGAGTACCAGAAGCTGCGCGACCTGGCGATCGGCATCATCCGGGCCGTCGGCGTCGACACCGGCGGCTGCAACATCCAGTACGCCGTCAACCCCGCCGACGGCCGGATCATCGTGATCGAGATGAACCCCCGCGTCTCGCGGTCCTCGGCGCTGGCGTCGAAGGCGACCGGCTTCCCGATCGCCAAGATCGCCGCGAAGGTCGCCATCGGCTACACCCTCGACGAGATCCAGAACGACATCACCGCCGAGACGCCGGCCTCCTTCGAGCCCAGCCTCGACTACGTCGTGGTGAAGGTGCCGCGCTTCGCCTTCGAGAAGTTCCCGGGCGCCGACCCGGTGCTGACCACCCACATGAAGTCGGTCGGCGAGGCCATGGCGATCGGGCGCAACTTCACCGAGGCGCTGCAGAAGGCGCTGCGGTCGCTGGAGAAGGCCGATGCGGTCTTCGACTGGACCCAGGAGGTCGTCGAGCTCGACAAGGCGGCCCTGCTGGCGAAGGCGGCGGTGCCGACCGACGGTCGGCTCAAGGTCGTCATGGACGCGATCCGCGCCGGCGCCACCGCGCAGGAGGTCTTCGAGGCCACCAAGATCGACCCGTGGTTCGTCGACCAGATGATGCTGATCAACGAGATCGCCCAGGAGATCATCAACGCCCCCGAGCTCACCCCGGGGCTGCTGCGCAAGGCCAAGCGGCACGGCTTCTCCGACGTCCAGATCGGCAAGATGCGCGGCATGACCGCCGACGTGGTCCGCGGTGTGCGCCACGCGCTCGGCATCCGCCCGGTCTACAAGACCGTCGACACCTGCGCGGCCGAGTTCGCGGCGCAGACGCCCTACCACTACTCCTCCTACGACGAGGAGACCGAGGTGGCACCGCGGGAGAAGCCGGCGGTGATCATCCTCGGCTCCGGACCGAACCGGATCGGTCAGGGCATCGAGTTCGACTACTCCTGCGTCCACGCCTCCCTCGCGCTCGCCGAGGCGGGGTATGAGACGGTGATGGTCAACTGCAACCCCGAGACGGTCTCGACCGACTACGACACCTCCGACCGGCTCTACTTCGAGCCGCTCACCCTGGAGGACGTCCTCGAGGTCGTCCACGCCGAGCAGCAGGCCGGCCCGGTCGTCGGTGTGGTCTGCCAGCTCGGCGGCCAGACGCCGCTGGGCCTGGCCCAGGGCCTGAAGGACAACGGCGTGCCGATCGTCGGCACCGCGCCCGAGGCGATCCACCTCGCCGAGGAGCGTGGCGCCTTCGGGCGGGTGCTCGAGGAGGCCGGCCTGGTCGCCCCCAAGCACGGCATGGCCACCACCTTCGCCGAGGCCCGCCGCATCGCCGCCGAGATCGGCTACCCGGTGCTGGTGCGCCCCTCCTACGTCCTCGGCGGTCGCGGCATGCAGATCGTGTACGACGACGAGGCACTGCGCACCTACATCGACGCCGCCACGGAGATCTCGCAGGACCGACCGGTGCTGGTCGACCGGTTCATCGACGACGCGGTCGAGATCGACGTCGACGCGCTCTTCGACGGCGAGGAGCTGTTCATCGGCGGCGTGATGGAGCACATCGAGGAGGCCGGCGTGCACTCCGGTGACTCCAGCTGCGCGCTGCCGCCGATCACCCTGGGCGCCGCCGAGATCGAGCGGATCCGCGAGGCCACCCTCGGCATCGCCCGCGGTGTCGGGGTGCGGGGGCTGCTCAACATCCAGTTCGCCCTCGGCTCCGACGTGCTCTACGTGCTGGAGGCCAACCCGCGTGCCTCGCGCACCGTGCCGTTCGTCTCCAAGGCCACGGCCACCCCGCTGGCCAAGGCCGCCGCGCGCCTCATGCTGGGCGAGTCCATCGCGGAGCTCCGGGCCGCCGGCGTACTCCCGGCCGTCGGGGACGGCGGCACGCTGCCCGCCGACCAGCCGATCGCGGTCAAGGAGGCGGTGATGCCGTTCAACCGGTTCCGCAGCCCCGACGGCAAGCAGGTCGACACCGTGCTGGGTCCGGAGATGAAGTCCACCGGCGAGGTGATGGGTCTCGACGCCGACTTCGGGCGCGCCTTCGCCAAGTCGCAGGCGGGGGCCTTCGGGCCGCTGCCGACCGGCGGGCGGGTCTTCGTCTCCATGGCCAACCGCGACAAGCGCACCATGATCTTCCCGATCAAGGTGCTGGCCGACCACGGCTTCGAGATCGTCGCCACGCAGGGCACGGCCGAGGTGCTGCGCCGCAACGGCGTCACGTGCACCGTGGTGCGCAAGCACTCGGAGGGCGCCGGCCCAGCGGGGGAGAAGACGACCGTGCAGATGATCCTCGACGGCGAGGTCGACCTGGTGATCAACACCCCCAACGGGTCGACCTCCGGCCGCTCGGCGCGCATCGACGGCTACGAGATCCGCACCGCCGCCGTGATGGCGAACATCCCCCAGATCACCACGGTGCAGGGGCTCGGCGCCGCGGTGCAGGGCATCGAGGCGACCCGGCGCGGTGACATCGGCGTGCGCAGCCTGCAGGACTGGGCGGTCAACGTGGTCGAGCCCGGCCGCCGGGCAGCGGCCGCCGACGCGGACGCATGAGGCCCTACCGCCTGCTGTTCGACCAGGCGCTGACCCGCACCGACCCCGAGCAGGC
>JAPSKJ010000289.1 GCA_031177735.1 Nocardioides sp. | reverse complement strand
GTCCTGCGACCGGTGGCGGAGAAGTGGTTCCGCATCGAGGTGCGTGGCATCGACAACATCCCGGCCGAGGGCGGTGCCCTCGTCGTGTCCAACCACTCCGGCACCGTCCCCGTCGACGGGCTGATGACCATGGTCGCGATCCACGACCAGACCGGCCGGTTCCTGCGCCCGCTCGGGGCCGACCTGGTCTTCCGCCTGCCGATCGTGGGGTCGTTGGCCCGCAAGGCCGGCACCACGCTCGCCTGCAGCGAGGACGCCGAGCGGATGCTCTCCGGCGGCGAGCTGGTCGGCGTCTGGCCGGAGGGGTTCAAGGGGATCGGCAAGCCCTACAGCGAGCGCTACAAGCTGCAGCGGTTCGGTCGGGGCGGCTTCGTCTCGGCCGCGCTGCGCACCGGCGTACCCATCGTGCCGCTGTCCGTGGTCGGGGCCGAGGAGATCTACCCGCTCGTCGGCAACATCCCGGCGCTGGCCCGATTGCTCGGGGTGCCCTACATCCCGATCACGCCGTTCTTCCCGTGGCTCGGCCCGCTCGGCATGATCCCGCTGCCCTCGAAGTGGCTGCTCGAGTTCGGCGAGCCGATCCGCACCGACGACTACGAGCCCGGTGCGGCCGACGACCCGATGTTGGTCTTCAACGTGACCGACCAGGTGCGCGAGACGATCCAGCAGACGCTGTACTCGTTGCTCATGCAGCGCCAGTCCGTCTTCCGCTGACCTCACCCCGCGCGGGCCGAGGCGCTGGGCGGGGCCGGTTCGTCTCAGGGCGTGGGGTTGCTGGTGGGGCTGCCGAGCAGGCCGCCCACGAGGCCGCCGACACCGCCGACGACGCCACCCACACCGTCGAGCACGCCGCCCACGGTGTCGTCGAGCCCTCCCACGACACCGCCGACGCCGTCGACCAGGCCGCCGACGGCCTCACCGAGGTTGGTCGGCGTCGGCTTGGGGGTGGCCGGCTCGGTGCGGCCCGGGCGGGTGTTCGGCTTCTGCTGCTCCGCCTGCTGCTCCTCGGTGCGATCCTGCTCCGCGGGGCCGCCCTGCTCATCCGGGCCGGCGGTCTCGTCGCCGGACCCCGCGCCGGTCTCTGCGCCGGTCTCCTCCGCCTCGTCGGCCAGCTGTGCCTGCTTCTTCCCGGCGCCCGCACGGTCCTTGGTGCCCGTGGCCTGCTCCGCGGCGACCGAGCTCTCGCCGCCGGGGAGCACTCCGGAGACGAGCGTGACCAGCGAGGACGGCAGCTCGATGATGCCGCCCTCGGTGCACGACGGGCAGGCGTTGGCGGCGGCCTGGTCGATGGTGAGCAGGGTGCGCGCCGCCTCGGCGAGGGAGTCGCGGGCCGTGTCCGGGATGACCGCCTCCAGGCGGCTCAGCTCGGTGATGCCCTCGGCCGCGAAGACGCGCAGGTCTTCGAGCGAGTCGGTCTCACCGCTGTGCTGATAGTCGGAGAGCAGCAGGTCGGAGGCGTGGGTGGCCTGCTCGGAGAAGGCGGCGAGCGCCTTCTCGACGTCGGCCTCGCGTGGCGTGCGGTCGCGCTGGCTGAGCTCGACGACCTCGGCCAGCCGGCTCTCGGCCTGAGCCAGGAGGCGGTCACCCTTCGCGTCGTTGCCGACCGTGAGGCCGGTGCGCACGTCCTCGATGGTGCGCTTGATGGGGTAGAGCGTGTCTCCGGGCAGGGCGGCCTGGGAGGCGACGGCCATCGACGTGCTCGCGCCGACGACGGCGAGCGCGCCGACGGCAGCGCTCAGGCGCCGGTCGCGGATCCGCTGCGAGGACTGGCGCACCGTGAGCCGGCTGACCGTGGCCCGGTCGGCGGCCTCACGAGCCGCGGTGAGCTCCTGTGGGGCGGCGGCCATCAGCCGCTCGCGCAGACTGGCGGAGAACTCCGGCCGGGGCGCCACCACCGGCGCCTCGCGCAGCGCGGTGGCGACGGACAGCAGCTCGGCGAGCTCGGCGGGCACCGCGGCGTCGACAGGCCGGCCGGAGGCGGCGGCCTCGACCAGGGAGTCGAACTGCTCGGCGCGTCGCCGCGCCGGGAACGCCGGGGTCATCGGAGTGGTCCTGTCAGATCAGCCGGGTAGGCATGAGCGGTCGGGCGCGGGGAGGGTGCGCTCGAGCAGGTCAACGACCGCAGGCCGGGCGAGGTTACGGACCAGCTGGGAGTGCGGATGGTCACCCCGCCTCACCCCCTGAGCCCGTCGGGCAGGAGCTTGGCGAGGTTGCGTACGCCGCGCAGCTGAAGCTGCTTGATGGCGCCGTCACTGCGGCCCAGGACGGCCGCGGTCTCGGCGATCGACATGCCCTGGAGGAAGCGCATCACCACGCAGTCGCGCTGCTCGTCGGGCAGCTGGGAGAGGGCCTTGAGGAGCAGCTCGTTGGTGATCCCGGCGAGCACCTCGTTCTCCGGGCCATCGGCGGCGTCGTCGTGGAGGCCCATGTCCTCGGTGGTCAGCTCCAGCCGCGTCCGGCCGGCCTTGAAGTGGTCGGTCGCCAGGTTGCGCGCGATCGTCATCAGCCAGGCGCCGAAGTCCTTCCCCTGCCACCGGAAGTTCGCCATGCTGCGCAGCGCCCGGAAGAACGTCTCCGAGGTGAGGTCCTCGGCGAGAGTCACTGAACGGGTGCGGTAGAACAAGAAGCGGTAGACCGCCGTGTGGTAGTGGTCGTAGAGCATCCCGAACGCGTCGTGGTCGCCCTGGCGGGCCAGCTCGACCAGCGCGATCAGTCGGGTGCGCTCCTCCTCGGAGTCCTCCGAGGAGACGGCGAGGTCGACGTCGTCGTAGGAGCCCTCCGGCGGCGGGACCGCGGCGGCCTCGCTGAGCAACACCGCATCGACCGCCGGGTGCCTCCTGGCGCCCGGGCCGACGGCGACGGCGAGGTCCGGGCCGGCCAGCACCAACGCGACGGCGGCACGTAGGCGCTCCAACCCGCATGCCAACTCGTGCGCGTAGCGCGCCATGCGATCCCTCCCCCAAGGGCTGCTCTCCCCATGCAGCTCCGGGCCATCGTACGACGCCGACCGAGGCCTGTCAGGTGTCCCGACGACCTGGGGTCGGTGGGGGGAGGTCGCCTCGCCCCTCGCACACCGCACGCGAGCCTCCTGGTGGCCGGATGACGGCCGGTCAGTGCCGGCGACGGCGCAGGGTCACGCCGGCGGTCACCGCGCCGCTCACGGCGCCGCTGACGGCGGCCGCGACGAGCCCCGCCCGGGCCGCCTTGCGCCCGGTGCGGTAGTCACGGATCCGCCAGCCCTGCGCTCTCGCGTGCGCCCGGAGCCTGGCGTCGGGGTTGATCGCACACGGGTCACCCACCAAGGAGAGCAGGGGGAGATCGTTGGAGGAGTCGGAGTAGGCCGAGCACAGGGCGAGGTCCAGGCCCTCCCGCTCCGCCAGGGCACGGACGGCCTCCGCCTTGGCCGGACCGTGCAGCAGGTCCCCCACCAGGCGACCGGTGTAGACGCCGTCGACATGCTCGGCCACCGTGCCCATCGCCCCGGTGAGCCCGAGCCGGCGGGCGATGATCTGCGCGATCTCGACCGGTGCGGCGGTGACCAGCCAGACCCGCTGGCCACGGTCGAGGTGGAGCTGGGCGAGGGCCCGGGTGCCCGGCCAGATCCGGTGCGCCATGCCCTCGTCGAAGATCTCCTCGCTCAAGGACTGCAGCTCGGTCACGGTGTGGCCGGCGATGAAGCCGAGCGCCGAGTTGCGTGCGTCGGCGACGTGCTCGGGATCCTCGACCCCGGCGATGCGGAAGTAGGCCTGCTTCCAGGCCGCGCCCAGGATCTCGCGCTTGGTGAAGAAGTC
>JAPSKJ010000288.1 GCA_031177735.1 Nocardioides sp. | reverse complement strand
CTGGGCTGCGGCTCGGTCGGCTCGCAGGTGGTGCGGCTGCTCCAGGAGCAGGCCGACGACCTGCGGATGCGCGTCGGAGCCTCTGTGGAGCTGGCCGGCGTGGCGGTGCGCCGCCTCGACGCGCCACGCGACGTGGACGTGCCCGAGGGGCTGCTGACGACCGACGCGCAGGCGCTCGTCGCGCGCGACGACGTCGACCTCGTGGTGGAGGTGATCGGCGGCATCGAGCCGGCCCGCTCCCTGATCCTCTCGGCCCTGGAGAACGGCGCCTCCGTCGTCACCGCCAACAAGGCGCTGCTCGCCGAGGACGGCCCGACCCTCTTCGAGGCTGCGGAGAAGGCCGGCCGCGACCTCTACTACGAGGCGGCCGTCGCGGGCGCGATCCCCATCCTGCGGCCGCTGCGCGAGTCGCTCGCCGGTGACCGGGTGACCCGGGTGATGGGCATCGTCAACGGCACCACCAACTACATCCTCGACAAGATGGACACCCACGGGTCGGGCTTCGCCGAGGCGCTCGCCGAGGCCCAGGAGCTGGGCTACGCCGAGGCCGACCCGACCGCCGACGTCGAGGGCTTCGACGCCGCGGCGAAGGCCGCGATCCTGGCGAGCCTGGCGTTCCACAGCCGGGTGACCGCGGCCGACGTGCACCGCGAAGGCATCTCCGACGTCACCGCGGGTGACGTCGCCTCGGCGCGGGCGATGGGCAGCGTGGTGAAGCTGCTCGCGATCGCCGACCTCAAGGAGCTGCCCGGGGGCGAGGAGGCCGTGTCGGTCCGCGTCCACCCGGTGATGATCCCGCGGCACCACCCGCTCGCCAGCGTGCGCGAGGCCTACAACGCTGTCTTCGTGGAGTCCGACGCCGCCGGCCAGCTGATGTTCTACGGCCGCGGTGCCGGTGGCGCCCCGACGGCGAGCGCCGTGCTCGGCGACCTCGTCACGGTGGGCCGCAACACCGTCAGCGGCACGCGGGGCGCCGGCGAGTCGGCGTACGCCGACCGGGCGGTGCTGCCGATGGGGGAGACCGTGACCCGCTACCACGTCTCGCTCGACGTCGACGACCGCGCCGGCGTGCTGGCCGCCGTCGCCACCGCCTTCGCCGATCACGGCGTGTCGATCCAGACCGTCAAGCAGGAGGGCCGCGACGCCGATGCCCAGCTCGTCGTCGTCTCCCACACCGCCACCGACGCCCAGCTCAGCGCCACCGTCGAGGCGCTCCGGACCATGGACATCGTGCGCGAGGTCACCTCGGTGATGCGCGTCGAGGGAGACCCCGAATGACCACCACCAGCAGCGTGACCAGGACCGCCCAGTGGAAGGGTGTGATCGAGGAGTACCGCGCGCTGCTCGACCTCCCCGAGGGCACCCCGGCCGTCACCCTCCGTGAGGGTGGCACCCCGCTGGTGCACTCGGAGTGGCTCTCCGGCCTGACCGGTGCCGAGGTCTGGCTCAAGGTCGAGGGCAACAACCCGACCGGCTCCTTCAAGGATCGGGGCATGACCGCCGCCATCTCGGTCGCCGCCGCGGAGGGGGCTCGGGCGGTCGTGTGCGCGTCCACCGGCAACACCTCGGCCTCGATGGCCGCGTACGCCGCCAAGGCCGGTCTCACCCCGGTCGTGCTGGTGCCCGACGGCAAGATCGCCGCCGGCAAGCTCGCCCAGGCCGTCGTCCACGGCAGCAAGGTGGTCCGCGTCCGCGGCAACTTCGACGACTGCCTGCGGATGGCCCGGGAGATGGCCTGGCACTACCCGGTCGCGCTGGTCAACTCGGTCAACCCCGCCCGACTCGAGGGACAGAAGACGGCCGCCTTCGAGATCGTCGACTTCCTGGGCGACGCCCCCGACTACCACCTGCTTCCGGTCGGCAATGCCGGCAACATCTCCGCCTACTGGCTCGGCTACACCCAGTACGCCGCCTTGGGGATGGCCACCAAGAAGCCCGTCATGCGCGGGTTCCAGGCCGAGGGCGCCGCGCCGCTGGTGACCGGCGAGCCGTTCCCCGACCCGGAGACCAAGGCGACCGCGATCCGGATCGGCAACCCCGCGTCGTGGAAGCTCGCCGAGGCTGCTCGCGATGAGTCGGGCGGTCGCTTCGCCGCCGTCTCCGACCAGCAGATCCTGGCCGCTCAGGCCGAGCTGGCCCAGCGCGACGGGGTCTTCGTCGAGCCCGCCTCGGCGGCCGGCATCGCCGGGCTGCTGGCCGACCTGGCCGCGGGGGAGTCCTACGCCGGTGCGACGGTGGCGATCACGGTGACGGGCCACGGTCTGAAGGACACCGTCACCGCGCTGGAGAGCTTCCTGCCGCTGGAGGAGGTCGTCATCGACGCGGAGGCGGAGGCGGCGGCCGCCGCCGCCGGGCTGGTCTGAGTGGTGACGTTCGTCCAGGGGCCGGTGACCGTCTCGGTCCCCGCCACCTCTGCCAACCTCGGCCCGGGCTACGACTCGCTGGGCTTGGCGCTCGACCTGCGTGACACCCTCACCGCCAGCATCACCGACGGCGGTGTCGAGGTCTCCGTCGCGGGGGAGGGGGCCGCGGAGGTGCCGCGCGACGGGTCGCACCTCGTCGTGCGTGCCATGCGCCAGGCCTTCGCCCGGATGGGCGGCGAGCCGGCCGGTCTGCGGCTGGCCTGCGACAACGTGGTGCCCCACGCGCGCGGGCTCGGCTCGTCGTCGGCCGCGATCGTCGGCGGCATCGTGCTCGCCCGGGCGCTCGTCGCCGGAGGGGAGCTGCTGCTCGACGACGACGCGGTCTTCGGCCTGGCAGCCGAGATCGAGGGCCACCCCGACAACGTCGCACCCGCGTTCTTCGGTGGCCTGACCATCGCCGGCCACGACGACGACGGCTTCTTCGCGGTGCGCGCCTCGGTCGACCCGCGGGTGAGCGCCGTCGTCTTCGTCCCGCCCACCGGGGTGGAGACCAAGGTGGCTCGGGGGCTCCTGCCGCAGGTCGTGCCGCACGCCGATGCAGCGGCCGACGCTGGCCGGGCGGCGCTCCTCATCGCCGCCCTCGCCGGGCAGCCCGAGCAGCTGCACCGCGCGACCCGCGACTACCTGCACCAGGACTACCGGCGCCCGGCGATGCCGGAGACGGTCGCCCTCGTCGACGAGCTGCGTGCTGACGGCGTCGCCGCGATCGTGTCCGGCGCAGGCCCGACGGCGCTGGCCTTCTGCGACGGCACCGACGCCGCGGAGCTGCTCGAGCGATGCCCCGAGGGCTGGTCGGCCCGGCACCTGCCGGTCGACCGGGACGGGGCCAGGGTCGTCTGAGCCACGTGCGGCGGACCTCCGGACCGTCGGGTGAGACCGGTGATACATTGGTCACGCGTCCACCGCCCGGGCACCTGGGCGGACGCAGCATCCAGCCCACCGACGACGGCCCGCGCAGCACCGCCTCTCGGACCCGCCCCGGCCAGCAGGATGTGCCACCGTTCCCCCGACCAGTGTGGATCTCTCCGCATCCATCCGAGCCGCCGGAGCGTCCTCGACGCCCGTGTGCCGACCCGGACCACGCGATCTTGAGATCTCGCCCGAAGGAGCGGGGAATGGCAACGACCAGACAGCCGCCGGTCTCAGCGCCGGACGGTGTGATGCGTGGGAAGGACCTCACGTGACGGAAACCATCGAATCCACCCCTGCGCCCGCCGACGCCTCGGCGAACGGCACCGGCGCACCCGCGAAGAAGCGGGGCGGTGGGCTCAACTCCCTCCTGCTCGCCGACCTCAAGGCGATGGCGAGCGGCATGGGCATCAGCGGCGCCGGCTCCATGAAGAAGGCGCAGCTGATCGAGGCGATCAAGGC
>JAPSKJ010000287.1 GCA_031177735.1 Nocardioides sp. | reverse complement strand
GGCCCCAGCACCGACTTCACCGGCACCTTCCACCTCGACGGGCTGCCCCCCGGCCGCGAGGTCTTCTACCGGGTGCGTGCGGTCGACCTCGACGACCCGCGCCGCAGCGGTGCCTGGAGCACCGGCCGGTTGCGCACGGCCGCCGGCCGGGGCGACGACATCCGCTTCCTGTGGTCCGGCGACATCGCCGGCCAGGGCTGGGGCGTCAACCCCGACCTCGGCGGCTTCCCGATCGCCGGGGCCATGGCCGCGCGCAACGCCGACTTCTTCCTGTGCTCCGGCGACAACGTGTACGCCGACGGCCCGGTGCAGGGCTCGGTCGTGCTCCCCGACGGGCGGACCTGGCGCAACCTGGTCACCGCCGAGAAGAGCAAGGTGGCCGAGACGCTCGACGAGTACCGCGGGCAGTACAAGTACAACCTGCTGGCCGACAACTGGCGCTCGTTCCTCGCGCAGACCCCGCTGGTCACCCAGTGGGACGACCACGAGGTCACCAACAACTGGTATCCCGGCGAGGTGCTCGACGACCCGCGCTACACCGAGCGACGTGTCGACGTGCTGGCCGCCCGGGCCAAGCGGGCCTTCCACGAGTACATGCCGATCAGCCGGACCTCCCCCGACCCCGACGGCCGGGTCTACCGGCGGCTCTCCTACGGCCCCTTGATGGACCTGTTCGTCCTCGACATGCGCACCCACAAGGACGCCAACACCGCGGGCGGCGAGACGACCGGCGACGGCGGGGTGCTCGGCCAGCGGCAGACCGAGTGGCTGCTGCGTGAGCTGGCCCGGTCGAAGGCCACCTGGAAGGTCATCGCCGCCGACCTGCCGATCGGCCTGGTCGTTCCCGACGGCTCGGCTCAGGAAGGCCTGGCCCAGGGCGACCCGGGCGGCCCGCTCGGCCGCGAGATCGACATCGCCCCGGTGCTCTCCGGGCTGCGCCGGCTGGGGATCCGCAACCACGTCTGGCTCACCGCCGACGTGCACTACACCGCCGCGCACCACTACTCGCCCGACCGCGCGGCCTACCAGGACTTCGACCCGTTCTGGGAGTTCGTCTCCGGACCGCTCAACGCGGGCGCGTTCGGGCCCAACCGGCTCGACGGCACGTTCGGTCCCGTCGCCGACTTCGTCGCGGCGCCGCCGGCGGCCAACACCTCCCCGCTGGAGGGCTTCCAGTTCTTCGGCGAGGTGGAGATCGACGCCGCGACCGAGCAGCTCACCGTGACGCTGCGCGGCGTGGACGGCGCGGCGCTCTACACGCGCACGCTCGACCCCGCCGCTCGCTGAGTGTCGCCCGCGCGGCGGTCACCTCGATGTCGCAGGATGTCCGGGTGACCGCCGCGCACCCCACCACGATCCCCCACGGCCGGACCGCGCGCCGACTGGAGTGGGCCTACCTGCCCCCGATGGTGCGCACCTCGGTCGAGCGGCGGCTCGGTTCGAAGGTCGTCGACGCCGCCTCGTGCGACGCCGGCTTCACCCCCGGCCTGGCCTCGGTGCTGACCTGCGCCGACGGCGGGCGCTACTTCGTCAAGGCCGCCTCCACCAAGGCCCAGCGCATGTTCGCCGACTCCTACCGGCTCGAGGCGCTGAAGCTGGCCGCTCTGCCGGCCGACGTGCCTGCCCCGCGGCTGCTGTGGAGCCAGGAGGAGCACGACTGGATCGTGCTGGTCATCGAGTACGTCGCCGGCCGGGCCCCGCAGCGTCCGTGGACCGATGCCGACCTGGCTGCCTCGTCCGGCATGCTGGTCGCCACCGCCCGCGCGCTGACCCCGGCCCCCGCGGTCACGCCGCTGGACACCTTCGCCGAGGAGTTCGCCGCCTTTCCGGCGTACTGGTCCTCGCTGACGCACATCCGCTACGCGGACCAGGCGGCGGCCCTGGCGGCCCGCTACACCGAGGTGTGCGAGGGCGACACGCTCGTGCACACCGACGTGCGCGACGACAACCTGATCATCCGTGACGACGGGGCGGTGGTGCTGTGCGACTGGAACTGGCCGGTGGTCGGGGCCGCGTGGATCGACTCGCTGCTGCTGCTCATCGGGCCGCGTGGGGACGGCCTCGACGTGGCGGCCCACATCGCCACGCACCCGCTGCTGAGCGAGGTGGAGCCGGAGGCGATCGACATCCTGCTCGCCCTGGTCACGGGCTACTTCCTGAAGTCGGCCGAAGCGCCCGTGCCGCCGACCTCGCCGCACATGCGCGACGCGCAGCGCTGGCAGGGCGAGGTGTGCTGGGCGTGGCTCGCGGAGCGTCGCGGGTGGTCGGGCTGAGGGGATTTGGGCGCCTCCTGGGGCACTGCTAGCCTTGCTGGTCGCGTGTTCAACAGCTAGGCCTCTCCCCTCTCAGTCCATTGATTTGGACCTACCCGATCTGGCCGTCGGGTGGCGCCCACGAGGGGCCCCGGAGAGCGCGCACCAGCTGACTTCACTCACCCCAGGACACGAGGACAAGGGCTTCACATGGCGAACATCAAGTCCCAGATCAAGCGCAACAAGCAGAACGAGAAGCGTCACGAGCGCAACAAGGCCGTCAAGAGCGCCCTGAAGACCGCCGTTCGCAAGTTCCGCGAGGCCGCCGCGGCCGGCGACAAGGACACCGCTGTCGCGGCCGCCCGCGACGCGGCCCGCAAGCTCGACAAGGCCGCCTCCAAGGGCGTCATCCACAAGAACCAGGCCGCCAACCGCAAGTCGGCCATCGCCAAGCAGGCCTCGTCGCTCTGACATAGCCCGCTCAGGCTTCCGGCGGCCCCGTCTCCTCCAGGAGGCGGGGCCGTCGCCATTTCCGGCCCGTGGGACGGACGGACTCAGCGGCCGCCCTGGTGGCGCAGCGCGGCGAGGGTGAGCACCAGCCGCTCCATCGTGTACGCCGCGTCGCTGGCCGCCCCCTTGAGGTCGGCGTCGGCGCGGGCGACGGCGCGCACGGCCTCGCCGAGCGTGTGCGGCGTCCAGCCGCGGGCCTGGGTGCGGAGTCCGCGCAGCTTCCACTCCGGCATGCCGCGGTCGCGGTTGCCTGCGACGTGGTTGGCCAGCGCGCGGACCTGCCCGGCGACCGCGGAGAGGATGTAGACCGGCGAGGAGCCGATCTCCAGCGCCCAGCGCAGCTCCTCGAACGCCTTGGCGCGGTTGCCCGCGAGCATCGCCTCGGCGATGACGTAGTTCTTGGCCTCGGCGCGGCCCCCGAAGTACTGCTTGACCTGCGCCTCGCCGATCGCGGCGCCGGGGAAGTCGTTGGTCAGCTGGTGGGCCGCCGCCGACAGCGCGCGGAGGTCCTGCCCGATCGCCTGCACGAGCGCGGCGGCGGCGTCGGGGTCGATCCGCGCGCCGTGGCGGCGCATCTCGGCACTGATGAACTGGGGCAGCTCGGAGGGCCGCAGCTCGCCCGACTTGTGCTCCACGACCGCGGGGAGCTTGCGCAGCTTGGTCAGCACGCCGGACCCCTTCGGGCCGCCGCCGTGCACGAGCACCAGCGCGACGTCCTCGACCGGCGCGGCAGCGTAGGCGAGCAGCCCGTCGACGGAGTCCTCGGGGAGGTGCTCCAGGGAGCGGACCACCACACAGCGGATGCTCGAGAACAGCGACGGCGCGGACAGCTCGCCCAGCGACCCCGGACTGAGCTCGGAAGCGAGGGCCTCGGACACCTCGGCGTCGGCGTCGTAGGCCCGGACCGCAGCCCGCACATCGGCGACCGTGCGCTCGCTGAGGAACTCCTCCTTGCCGGTCACCAGGGTGACCCGGCCGAGGACGTCTGCTGCCGTCGTACCGCTCATCGCCCCGAAGCCTGCCACAGCCCGCGGACAGCT
>JAPSKJ010000286.1 GCA_031177735.1 Nocardioides sp. | reverse complement strand
GTACGCCGCCCGCGTCGGTGATCCGCAGGATCTTGCCCGCCCACGAGTCCGGGTCGGGGGCGGCGTCGCGGTCCTCGGCGTCGCCGGTCGCGACGTAGAGCAGGCCGTCCGGGCCGAAGGCGATCGCCCCGCCGTTGTGGTGCAGGGCCGACGGGATGCCCTCGAGGACCACCTCCGGCTCGCCCCAGCCCGGCCAGGGGATCCGCACGGCGCGGTTGTCGTCGGCGGCGGAGTGATAGGCGTAGAGCCACTGCCCCGAGGGGTGCAGCGCCAGGCCGAGCAGGCCGCCCTCCCCGCCGAAACGAGCGTTCGAGACCACCCCCGGCACGGTGCCGACCGGCGTGACCGCACCGGTCGCATCGACGGTGACCACCTCAGCGAGGTCACGCTGGCCGACCACGAAGCGGCCGTCACCGGCCGCGGTGATGCCCCAGGGCACCTCGAGGTCGGTGGCGACCGGGCGCGGCCGGACCAGCCTGGCCGGTGTCACCGGTGCAGATGCCGAGGGCGTGGCCGGCGCCGGGGCGGTTGCGGTCGGCGTGCCGGGCAGGGTGGGCTCGGGTGTCGCGGTGCTGGCCGGGGCGCCCGGGTCCGCGCCGCTGTCGCACGCCACCAGAGCCGCCAGCGGGATCGCCGGAGCCGCGCGGAGGATCAGCCGGCGGCGTACGTGGGGCGCCATGACGGCCACCGTAGCCGCCCGGCGGGCGGAGGAGCGTGCATGCTCATCAAGGTATGCAGGCGAACGTGCACTTCCCGGGTGGAACTCCGCACGGGAAGTGACCACTCGCCTGCATACCTTGATGAACATCCCGGGGCCGAGGCCCCGGTGGTGGTCCGCGGCCGAGCCGCCGGTCAGCCCCGGTCGTGCTGCCGCTGCTCCGCGGCCCGGGCGGCGTCCTCGATCTCCTGCTCCAGCTGCTCGAGCGCCTCGGGGCGGCCGTGGAAGCGGCGGTAGGAGTAGCCGATCAGCACCAGCGCCAGGATGCCGGAGAAGACGAGCGTGGCGCCGGTCCAGGGGCCGCCGAAGAGCCACCAGTCGTCGTCGACGGGCCACCACGACGGCGCCTCGGGTGACCAGATCCACAAGCCGCCGAAGGCCATCGCCACGAGCGCACCCAGGACCGAGAGGACGATCCGCGGCCAGGTCTCCACGCCCTCAGCGGCACCGCGCAGGGCGCGCAGCCGGATCGGATCCAGACGCCGCTCCGCCCAGTCGTACTGCTGGGAGAGCAGGGCCAGCCCGCCCACGAGCATCAGCAGCCCGGGACCGGGCAGCACGAGCGCGGCGACGCCCCCCACGACGAGGATCCAACCGACGGATTCGAGCACGAGCCGCTTCGCCGCGGACCCCCCGGGGACACCCATGGAGCAGAGCCTCGCAGATCTCGGCAAATCAGTGGGCGGCGGGGCGCACCGGGAAATTGGCAGACCCCGCGGCGTCTCGGGTCGCCGCGGGGTCGAGGAACAGATTGCCGCATCAACCACCCGATTGTCAGCCGCTCCGCGAAACATTTTCGGGGCGCCGCCGCATCGACCCTCTTGACCGGTACAGAACCACGAACGTACTGTACCGGTATAGAACTCAGGAGGTAAGCCATGACCAACGACCACATGGCGGCCAACCTGGCCGTCCGCCTGGCGGAGCACCACCTGCGCAGCGCGCGGCCGGACGCACCGGTCGTCCCGGAGCGCGGGCCGTCACCGAGAGCGCGACGCGCCCGGGCCAGCCTGGCCGGCGGGCTGCACCGGCTCGCGCGGTGGCTGGAGCCGACCGACCGGCCGATCGTCGTCACCCACCGGCCACGGTGATCGCTGCCCCGCTCGGCCATACTGGGTCACCCATGGCGAAGGTGACCCTGCAGTCGATCGCGGACCAGGTCGGCGTGAGCCGGATGACGGTGTCCAACGCGTTCTCGCGTCCCGACCAGCTCTCCGCTGAGCTCCGCGCGCGCATCCTCGCCGCGGCCGCCGAGCTGGGGTACGTCGGCCCGGACCCCGCCGCCCGCGCGCTGGCCCGCGGCCGCACCGGTGCGGTCGGGCTGCTCCTCAACGGTCCACTCAGCGAGGCCTTCGCCGACGAGGTGGCGGCGGCGTTCGTCGCGTCGGTGTCCGACGAGCTGACCGCGCGGGGTCTGGCGCTCACCGTGCTCACCCCGCCCCGCGACGAGTCGTTCTTCCCCGCTCGTGACGTCGGCATGGACGCCGCGATCGTCTACACCTGCGAGCCGGACTCGGCCGGCGTGGACTGGCTCGCGCGCCGTGCGATCCCGATGGTCGCCGTCGACCAGGACCTGGGGGAGGCAGTCCCGCGGGTGCTCGTCGACGACCGGGTCGGCGCGCGCGCCGCCGCGGAGCATCTCGCCGCCCTGGGCCACACCCGCGTCGCGGTCCTGACCCTCGCCCGTCCCGGCACGCCCGTGCGGACCGACGAGCCCGACGTGCTCTCCACCAGTCACCCCGCCCGCGAGCGGATGGCCGGCTGGCGCGAGGGCCTGGGCGAGCGGGAGCCGGTCGTTGGCTACGTCGCACTCGGCACCGAGGGCGATCCGTACGCCGCGGCCCTGGAGCTTCTCCGCACCGCCGACGTCACGGCCGTGCTCTGCTTCTCCGACGTCTTCGCGTACGCCGTCGTCCGGGCCGCCGAGGAGCTCGGTCGGTCGGTGCCCGGTGACCTGTCCGTGGTCGGCTTCGACGACAACCCCCTGGCCGCCACCGTGCGACCCGCGCTGACGACCGTGCGGCAGGACGTCCGCGCCAAGGGCCGGATCGCGGTCGAGCGGCTCACCGACGTGCTGGCCGGCAGGCCGGCCGAGCCCGTCGTGCTCCCGACCGAGCTGGTGGTGCGGGAGAGCACCGGCCCTGCGCCGGCCTGAGCGCCGGCCTGCCGCACCCTGCTCCACACGCCGCACCCAGGCGCACGACGGCCCCGGATCCGTGCGTGGATCCGGGGCCGTCGTACGAACGGTGGCGAGCTCAGGCGCCCGCGGCCTCCTCGAGCGCCTGGGCGACTCGGCGGTGGGCCGCCCAGATCTCCTCGGGCAGCCGCTCGAACTGCTTGAGGTGGTCCTCGCGGAAGGCCATCTCCTGGCGCCAGCGGTCGACGTCGATGGACAGCACCTTGTCGAGGTCGCGCTCGTCGATGTCCAGGCCCTCGAGCACGAGCTCCGACTTGGCCGGGATGACGCCGACCGGTGTCGGCACGCCCTGCACCTCACCGGCCTGGAACTTCAGCAGCCACAGCAGCGCCCGGACGTTCTCGCGGTAGCCGGGCCACAGGAAGTGCCCGTCTTCCGGGTCGCGCTGGAACCAGTTGACGTGGGCGAAGATCGGCGGCTGCTTGGCCGCCCCGATGATGCGCAGCCAGTGGGCGGCGTAGTCACCCTCGCCGTAGGCCATGAACGGGCGCATCGACATGGGGTCGTAGCGCAGCTTGCCCTCGGTGCCCTCGGCTGCGAAGGTCGCCTCGGCGCCGAGCGTGAGACCGTCGTAGACGCCCTCGGCGAGGTCGGTGATCGCGCGGATCAGCGGCTCGCGGTCGCGGGTGCGGCCGCCGAAGATGATCGCGTCGACGGGCACGCCGGCCGGGTCCTCGAAGTCGGGGGACGCGTTGGGCACGTTCGCGATCGCGGTCGTGAACCGGCTGTTCGGGTGCGCCCACGGGAGGCCCTTCTCCTCCTCGGAGCGCTCCGCGATCGGCTGGCCCTTCCAGTCGACCCACCCGGTGAGGTCCTCCGGCGGGTTCTTGGTCTTGCCCTCCCACCACACGTCGTGGGTGATCTCGTTGTAGGCGACGTTGGTGAAGATCGT
>JAPSKJ010000285.1 GCA_031177735.1 Nocardioides sp. | reverse complement strand
CAGGTTGCTCGAAGCCGCCGCTGCGACGTCGCCGTGGGTCAGGTCGTTGACGGCGCGCAGGCCGCCGCACGCCGGACACGACAGACCGAGCAGCGCCGTCGGGCAGTAGCCCCAACTGCCGCTCTGGTGCGGGTCGCGCAGCCGCAGCGCCAGCGTCGCCACCGCGAGCGTCCCGATCGTGGCGACCGGGGCGCGCATCCGCTCACTCCTGCTCCGCGGCGCAGCCGACGGGGCGAAGGGAGAGGCAGACATGATCAGTGGTCGGAGCCGTGCAGCCCCATCTTGGACATCACCAGGAACACCACCGCGGACGCGGCGGTGATCACCACACCGGCCCAGAACACCGGCCAGCTGATCGGCTCGAGCATCATGCCGACACTGCCCACCACGAAGCCGAGCAGCGCAACAGCGACCGCGCTCCACGCTGCCGGGGTGTTGCCGTGGTTGTCGGACATGGGTTCTCCTCGGGTCGGCTGACGTCGTGCGGCAGGAGTCTATTCGGAGCCCTCGCGGGGCGCGCGCTCGGTGGGGTCCTGGCCGGCGTCGATCGCCTTCCACAGATCCAGGCTGTGCTCGCCGTCGAGGGTCTGCGGGTCCACCGCCTCGGGTACGCCGGCGGCGGCCGGGGCGTCGTAGCGCCGGCCCATCTCCGGCCACTGCGGGGCGAGTCGCACGGCGAGCAGCGCCGCCAGCGCGGACAGTCCGCCGGCGATCGGGGCCGCCCAGAACCACAGCGTGGGCTCGGAGTCGACGCCGCCGGGGAACCCCGCGCGCGCCAGCGTCGCGGACGCGTCGTCGGCCAGGCCGGGCCCGACGACCGCCCAGGTGGCCACGACGCCGATCCCGGCAAGGGCGGCGAGGGCGGCCACGAGGCGGCGGACGATACCGCGGGTGACCAGCAGCACCCCCCAGCCGGCGAGCGCGACCAGGGCGAGCGCCCCGGCGAGCGGGGCCTCACCGACGCTGAGACCCATCCCGTCGAGCATCTCGCGCCAGGCAGCCGGGTCGGTCTGGCCGGAGGTGAGATCGAGCCAGGGCTGGTGGCCGGCGACCGCGGCCAGCCCGGCGGACGCCAGGCCGAGCAGCACGACCGGCCCGAAGGTGCCCCGCCGGTCAGCCATCGCCGAGCAGGAGGTCGGCGTCGAAGCAGGTCCGGTCGCCGGTGTGGCAGGCCGGGCCCTCCTGGTCGACGGTGAGGAGCAGGGTGTCACCGTCGCAGTCGAGCCGGACCTCCTTGACCCACTGGCGGTGGCCGGAGGTCTCGCCCTTGACCCAGTACTCCTGCCGGCTGCGCGACCAGTAGGTGGCGCGACCGGTGGTGAGGGTGCGGGCCAGCGCCTCGTCGTCCATCCAGCCGAGCATGAGCACCTCGCCGGTGCCGTGCTGCTGCACCACCGCCGGCACGAGTCCGTCGGAGTCGCGCTTCAGGCGCGCGGCGATGGCGGGGTCGAGTGAGGTCACCGGTCCATCCTCTCAGCCGACCCGTGCTGGGCCACCCACGAGGCGTGCAGCCGGGCGTAGACGCCGTCCTGCTCCACCAGCACCGCGTGGGGGCCGCGCTGCACCACCCGGCCGGCGTCGACGACCATCACCTCGTCGGCGTTCTCGGCGGTGCTGAGCCGGTGGGCGATGGTCACGCTGGTGCGACCCGACATCAGCCGCTCCAGGGCACGCCCGATCCGCATCTCAAGCGCCGGGTCGACCGCACTGGTCGCCTCGTCGAGGACCAGCAGGTCGGGATCGGCGAGCTGCGCGCGCAGCAGCGCGACCAGCTGCCGCTCGCCCGCGCTGAGCGACTCGCCGCGCTGGCCGACCCGGGTCTGCAGGCCGCGCGGCAGTCCGGCGAGCCAGTCGTCGAGGCCGAGCTCGGCGGCGGCGCGCTCCAGGTCGGCGTCGCTGGCCTCGAGGCGGCCGTATCGGACGTTGGCAGCGAGGGTGTCGTCGAAGAGGAAGCCCTCCTGCGGCACCAGCACCACGCTGCGGCGCAGGCTCTCGCTGCGGATCTCCCGCAGGTCGACGCCGTCGAGGGTGATGCTGCCCTCGGTGGGGTCCATCAGCCGGGTGAGCAGCTTGGCGAAGGTGGACTTGCCCGAGCCCGTCTCCCCCACCACCGCGACCCGGGTGCCGGCTGCGATGTGCTCGGTGACGTCGTGCAGCACCATCGGCCCGCCGGGGTAGGCGAAGCTGACGTGGTGGAACTCCACGTCGATCGGTCCGCGCGGCAGGGTGTGGCCCTCGGGACCGGGGTCGACCAGGTCGGCCGGGGTGTCGAGGATGCCGATCACCCGACGCCAGCCCGCGATGGCGTTCTGCGCGTCGGTGAGGATCTGGGTGCCCATCTGGACCGGGCCGACGAACAGGGTCACCAGGAAGGCGAAGGCGAGGATCCGGCCGCTGGTCAGGTCGCCGGCCAGCCCCAGCCAGACACCGATCACGATGACCCCGGCGTTGGCGAGCCCCGCGGAGAGTCCTCCGAGGGAGAAGGAGAACGCGGTGAACCCCTGCGCGCGGGTGGCCGCCGCCTGGTTGGCCGCGATGGCCTCGTCGATCCGCCGCTGGGTGCGGGCCTCGACGGCGTACGCCTTGACCACCGCCGCACCGACCACGGGCTCCGAGACAGCGCTGAGCATGGCGCCGACCTGGCGGCGTACCTGGGTGTAGGCGGCGGAGAGCTTGCGCTGGAAGTAGCGCAGCGAGAGGAACAGCGGAGCGAAGCAGAGCCAGACCACCACGGTGAGCTGCCAGCTGTAGACCACCATCACCACGGTGGCGAGCAGCACCTGGCCGACGCTGACGACGAAGAGGAGGCCACCGAAGACCAGGAACTGGCTCACCTGGTCGACGTCGCTGGTGACCCGGGAGACCAGCGCGCCGCGGCGCTCGGTGTTCTGGGTCAGCAGGGGCAGGTCGTGGACGTGCCGGAAGGCCTTCGTGCGCAGGGTCGCCAGGCCACGCTCGGCGGCGGTGAAGAGCCGGGCGGTCATGGCGTACGACGCCCAGGCGGTCAGCACGATCGCCACGAGCGCCAGCAGGCCGGTGCGGACCGTGAAGCCGACGTCGACGCCCCCGGGGCCGTTGAGACCCTTGTCGAGGGTCTGCTGGACCGCGACCGGCACGACCACCTGGCCGGCGCTGGCCAGCACGGCCAGGACCAGCGTCCGGCCGATCCCCTCGGTCAGCTCCGGCGAGATGCGGACTCCGCGACGGATCGTCTCGATCGCACCGATGTCCTCACCGGTGCTCATCACCGACCCGGCGGCCGGTGCGGTGCTCGTCGTCGTGCTCATGCCGGGTCTTCCTGCATCTCGTAGGCGTTGACGAGCTCGGCGTAGGCGGGACTGCGGGCGAGCAGCTCGGCGTGGGTGCCACGGTCGACGACCGTGCCGTCGGCGAGGTGGACGACCTCGTCGGCGAGAGCGATGGTGGCCTTGCGGTAGGCCACGACGACCAGCGTCGCGTCGTGGTCGCCGTCGCGCAGCGCGGCCAGGATGCGGGCCTCGACCTCGGGGTCCACCGCGCTGGTGGCGTCGTCGAGGATGAGCAGCCGGGGGCGGCGTACCAGCGCACGGGCCAGCGAGATCCGCTGCCGCTGGCCGCCGGACAGGCTGGTGCCGCGCTCTCCGAGGCGGGTGTCGAGCCCCTCGGGCAGCGCCGCGACGAAGCCGTCGGCCTGCGCGGCCCGCAGCGCCGCCCACACGTCCGCGTCGGCGATGTCGTCGCCGAGGGTGATGTTGCCGCGGACGGTGTCGTCGAAGAGGAAGGCGGTCTGCGGCACCACGGCGGCCACCTGGGCCAGGGCGCCGGGCGCGAGGTCGCGCAGGTCGGC
>JAPSKJ010000284.1 GCA_031177735.1 Nocardioides sp. | reverse complement strand
GCGGTCAGCGCGGATCCGACCAGGCGCACGTCGGTGATCGGCTCGCCGCGCCGCACCGGGGCGGCCAGCGTCTCGCCGAGGGGTCGCACCGCGATCCCGTCCGGTACGCCGTCGGGCGCGACCTCCACGGCGACGAGGTCACCCTCGGTGAGCTCCGCCCCCGCGGGCAGGTCGCGGGCGGCCACCGTCAGCAGCGCGCGGGGCGGCTCCGGCGGGCTCACCGCCCGCAGGCCCGCGACGACCGCCGCGGCGGTGAGCAGCCCGGCGATCAGCCGGCGATGGGCGAGCAGGGTGCGACGCAGGCGTCGCCGGGCTCGACGCAGCCGCAGGAGGGGTCCGGGGGAGGGGTCGAGGGTGAGCACACCCCGACGGTAGGCACACCCGTCCCCGCGTGCGCCGCGTCATCCACAGGCCCTCACGCACGGGGACGGCGTGGCGACCTCGGGTGCAGGCCTCAGTCGGCCGACGCGGCAGCGGCCGGCGCCTTCGAGCCGCCCGAGCTGGACTCCGAGGAGCTCGAGGACGAGTCGGAGGACGACGAGCTCGACGACGAGCTGGATGCGGCGGGCGCCGGGGAGCCGGTGGTGGTCGAGCTGGACGAGCCGCGGCTGTCGGTGCGGTAGAAGCCCGAGCCCTTGAAGACCACGCCCACCGCGTTGAACACCTTGCGCAGCTTGCCGCTGCACTCGGGGCAGACGGTCAGCGCGTCGTCGGAGAAGGACTGGAACTGCTCGAAGGCGTGGCCGCACTCGGTGCAGGCGTACTGATAGGTCGGCACGGATACTCCTCGACTGTTCTCGGGTGCCGCGGGCGGTTTCGGCTTCCTCGCCTCGCCGCCGCGGTCAGTTGGCACTCGTCGGGTGCGACTGCCAATTCTAGAACGACTCAGCCGATCCGCGTGATTCCCGCCGGTGAGACCGCTCCGGTGACCCGGCGGTCGTGCGGCTCGACCGGGACGGGCAGGCCCACCTCGGCGGCGTACAGGAGCACCCACACCGGGGTCCCGACCGGCACCCGGGCCAGTGCGCGGTCATACGAGCCACCACCCCGGCCGAGCCGGTCGCCGGCGGGCGACATCGCCAGCCCGGGGACGAGCACGACGTCGGCCGTGCCGACCGCGTCGACTCCCAGCCGCTCACCGGGCGGCTCGAGGAGTCCGCGGGTCGCGCGCACCAGCCCGTCGGCGTACCCGGGGTGGACCGCCCAGTCGAGGTCGTTGTCGGGGAGCAGGACGGGGAGGATCACCCGCTTGCCGGCCGCGACCAGCGCGTCGAGCAGCGGACCGGTGCCCGGCTCGGAGGCGACCGAGGCGTAGCAGGCCACCGTGGCGGCCCGGGAGACCTCGGGTGATCCCACAACGTGGGACGCGATCGAGCGCGCCGCCTCGCCGATCTCGAGCAACGGCCGCCGCCTGCGCGCGGTCAGCAGCTGGTCGCGCCAGGCGAGCTTGGCGGCCTCGGAGGTGCCGGCGCTGCCAGATCCGTGCCCGCCGGGTTGTCCACTCGCCACCTCGCCAGCCTACGATCGGGAGTATGGGTAGCGCAGGGTTGGAGAAGGCTCGCGCCAAGATGCGCGAGGCCGGGGTGGACGAGGTCGCGATCGAGACCTTCGCGCACTACTACCGGCTCCTCGAGCACGGCGAGACCGGGATGATCCCCGAGTCGACGATCGAGCCGGTCGACATGGAGGCGCTCGCCGACGTCGACGTGCCGGACGACGTCGCGGCGAAGGCGATCGCGCAGACGGCGGTGATCAAGCTCAACGGCGGCCTCGGCACCTCGATGGGGATGGACCGGGCCAAGTCGCTGCTGTGCGTGCGCAAGGGGCTCTCGTTCCTCGACATCATCGCCCGCCAGGTGCTGCACCTGCGCCAGGAGTACGCCGCCTACGACGCCCGGCTGCCGCTGATCTTCATGAACTCCTTCCGCACCTCGAGCGACACCCTGGCCGCGGTCGCGCGCTACACCGACCTCCCGGTGGACGGGCTGCCGCTGGAGTTCCTGCAGAACAAGGAGCCCAAGCTCAACGCCTCCGACCTGTCTCCGATCAGCTGGCCCAAGGACCCCGACCTGGAGTGGTGTCCGCCGGGGCACGGCGACATCTACACCGCGCTGCGCGGCACCGGTCTCCTCGACACCCTGCTCGCCCAGGGCTACCGCTACGTCTTCGTCTCCAACTCCGACAACCTCGGTGCGGTGCCCGACGCCAAGGTCGCCGGCTGGTTCGCCGCCAGCGGTGCGCCGTTCGCGATCGAGGCCGTCCGCCGCACCCCGAGCGACCGCAAGGGCGGCCACTTCGCCCGCCGCAAGAGCGACGGCCGGATCATCCTGCGCGAGACCGCGCAGACGCTGAAGGAGGACCAGGTCGCCCTGGCCGACCTCGACCGGCACCGCTACTGCTCGACCAACAACCTGTGGTTCGACCTCGAGGCGATGAAGCACGCGCTCGACGTGCGCGGCGGCATCCTCGGCCTTCCGCTGATCCGCAACGTCAAGCACGTCGACCCGGGTGACTCCAGCACGCCCGAGGTGATCCAGATCGAGACCGCGATGGGCGCCGCCATCGAGGTCTTCGAGAACTCCGCGCTGATCGAGGTCGGCCGCGACCGGTTCGTGCCGGTGAAGACCACCAACGACCTGCTCGTGCTGCGCTCCGACGTCTACGACATCGGCCCCGACTTCGTGCTCGAGCAGGCCGCCGACCACATCCCGTTCATCGACCTCGACACCGACTACTACAAGCTGGTCTCCGACTTCGACCAGCGCTTCCCCAACGGCGCTCCCTCGCTGCGCGAGGCCACCGCGCTCAAGATCGCCGGTGACGTCACCTTCGCCGAGGGCGTCAAGGTCGTCGGTGACGTCGCGCTCAAGGCGCCGTCCGCGCAGCGGCTCGACCCGCGGACCGTGCTCGCGGATGGCTGACCACTCCGGCGAGCCGCCCCGCGAGGAGCTGCTCACCGTCGAGGCTTACCGCGAGCGCATCCTCGCCGCGATCGAGCCTCTCGCCGAGCTCGAGCACCCGCTGCTCGACGCGCTCGGGCTGGCCTCCGCCGAGGACGTCCACGCCGAGGTCGCCCTGCCAGGCTTCGACAACTCCGGCATGGACGGCTACGCCGTGCGCTACGCCGACGTCGCCACCGCCAGCGCGGAGGCGCCCGTCTTCCTGCCGGTCGTGGGCGAGATCGGGGCGGGCAAGGCCGACCTGCTCGCGCTGCCGCCCGGCACCGCGGCCAAGATCATGACCGGGGCGCCGATCCCGTCGGGTGCGGACAGCGTCGTCCCCTACGAGTGGACCGACCGCGGTGTCGCCACGGTCCGGATCGGTCAGGCGCCGGCGTACGCCCAGCACGTCCGCCCCGCCGGCGAGGACGTCCAGAAGGGCGACCTGGTGGTGGCCGCCGGCAGCCTGCTCGGCCCCCGCCAGCTCGGCCTGCTCGCCTCGGTCGGCCGCGCCGTGGTCCGCGCCCGGCCGCGGCCGCGGGTGGTCGTCATCTCCACCGGCACCGAGCTGCGCGACCCCGGCCAGCCGCTGGGCCACGACTCGATCTACGACGGCAACTCCTTCCTGCTCTCCGCCGCCGTGCGTGCGGCGGGGGCGATCGCCTACCGCGTCGGGATCGTGCCCGACGAGCCGACCGCGTTCCTCTCCGCCCTGCACGACCAGCTGGTCCGCGCCGACGTGGTGATCACCTCCGGCGGCGTCTCGCAGGGGGACTTCGACGTCGTCAAGGAGGCGCTGCGACCCGAGGGGGTGTGGTTCGGCGGGGTGCGCATGCAGCCCGGCAAGCCGCAGGGCTTCGGGCTCGTCGGCGAGGACCGCACCCCGA
>JAPSKJ010000283.1 GCA_031177735.1 Nocardioides sp. | reverse complement strand
GGGGATCAGCATCCAGATTGTGGTGGCGACACCGAGCTGGGCCCACTCCTCACCGGTCATCTCGCCGCCGTAGAGCCTGCTGCTCGCCCAGCTGAGGTCGAACCACACGCCGTGCTCGGCCCACCAGGCCTGCGTGCTCGCCAGGGCGCTGGAGATGCCCGGCAGGACCAGGGCGTAGACGAAGTAACCGACGATGGCCGCCGGTGAGCTGCGGAAGAGCACGCCGAGGGTGAAGCCCATCAGCATGCCGACCTCGCTGGCCAGGACGATCCGGGCGAACTCCACCAGCCCGACGTTCCACGTCGGGTCCACGCCGGCGATGGCGGTGCCGACCAGGTTGCCGACCGCGCCGACGGCGCCCGCGATCACCATGCCGACCGCGCCGGCAGCGATGGTCAGGAGCGCCTTGGCGGCGATCACCCAGCTCCGGCTCGGCACGAGCGTGAAGGTGGTCAGTGCGCTGCGCTGGCTCCACTCGCTGGAGACGGTCAGCACGGCGATCATCGGGAGGATCACCGACATCGGGGCCCCGACCGCCGTCGCGAACGTCTCGTAGGTGAGCTCCTCGCGAGGGGCGAAGATGATGGCCGCGCCGGTGGCGATGACCGAGAGGATGAGGATGCTGGCCATCAGCCAGAACCCGGCCCGGGTGTCGAACATCTTGCGCAGCTCGACGTCGAGCACGCGAGCGAAGGGGATCGGGGCCGGCACGGCCCGCCCGCGTGTCCCGCGGGTCGCCGAGCCGGCCTGGACGGTGGTGGTGCTCATGCTGCTGCTCCTTCACGCTGGGTCTCGGCGGTGAGCTCGAGGAAGATCTCCTCCAGACCGGCGCCGTCGGCGGCCCGGAGCTCGGTGACGGCCACGCCGGCGGCGTACGCCGCTCGGCCGACGACGGCCGGGTCGGCCTCGGCGCGCAGGGCGCCGCTGCCACTGGGGTGGACGGTGATGCCGGCCGCGGTGAGGGCCCGGGCGAGCGAGACCTCGTCGTCGGCGCGCACGACCGTGCCGGCCGCGGCCAGCAGGTCGTCCTTGGTGCCCTGCGCCACGATCCGGCCCTGGCCGATGACGACGATGTCGTCGGCGATCACCTCGATCTCGTGCAGCAGGTGCGAGGAGAGCAGCACCGTGCCGCCGCGGTCGGCGAAGCCGCGCAGCAGGTCGCGCATCCACCGGATGCCGGCCGGGTCGAGGCCGTTGGCGGGCTCGTCGAGGATCAGCACCTCCGGGTCGCCCACCAGGGCCGTGGCGATGCCGAGCCGCTGCCGCATGCCGAGGGAGTAGTTGCGCACCCGACGCCCCGCCTCCTCGTCGGTGAGGCTGACCAGATCGAGCAGCTCGCCGACCCGTGACTTGGGCATGCCGGTGGTGCGCTGGGCCAGGGTGAGGATCTCGCGGCCGGTGCGTCCGGCGTGCTGGGCGGAGGCGTCCAGCAGCACGCCGACCTCACGGCCGGGGTTGGGGAGCTCGGCGTAGTGCCGGCCCAGGATCGTGGCGGTGCCGGAGGACGCGGGGGTCAGACCGGTGATGATCCGCATGGTCGTGGACTTGCCGGCCCCGTTGGGGCCGAGGAAGCCGGTGACCCGGCCCGGCTCGGCGCAGAAGGTGACGTGGTCGACGGCCGTGTAGCCGCCGTAGCTCTTGGTGAGCGAGTCGATCGTGATCATGACGACGACTCTCCCGTCCGGGAGGCGCCGTGCGCGTCGGGCGGACCCCTGACCCGACCCTGGACTTCGTCAGGGTGCCCTCGGGGAAGATCCGTCGGGACGCCGGTGTTGGCACGGCATGCGCATCGAGATCTGGTCCGACATCGCCTGCCCCTGGTGCTACGTCGGCAAGCGACGGCTGGAGTCGGCCCTGGAGACGCTGTCCGCGGCAGGCACCATCGACCGAGAGGCGGTCGACATCGTCTACCGGTCCTTCCAGCTCGACCCGTCGGCCCCCACCGAGCCCACTCAGACCGCCCGCGAGATGCTGGCGAAGAAGTACGGCATGAGCCCGGCGCAGGCCGCCGAGGCCCAGGACCGCGTCACCGCCCTCGCCGCGGCCGAGGGCATGGCCTGGCAGCACGACAAGACCCTGCACGCCAGCACCCGCGACGCCCACCGGCTGCTGCACCTGGCCAAGGAGACCGGTCACCAGCCGGCGCTCAAGGAGGCGCTGCTGCACGCCAACTTCGTCGAGGCCCGCAACATCGCCGACCGCACCGTGCTGCGTGAGGTCGCGCTCGGGGTCGGACTCCCGGCGCAGCGGGTCGACGCCGTGCTCGCGGGCACCGACTTCGCGACCGCGGTCGAGGCCGACCAGGAGCAGGCGGCGGCGTACGGCGCGAACGGGGTGCCGTTCTTCGTCTTCGAGAACAAGTACGCCGTCTCCGGCGCTCAGCCCACCGAGCTGTTCACCGAGGTGGTCGAGAAGGTGTGGGCCGAGGCCCACCCGGCGCCGGTGCAGCTGCTGGCGACCGGCGGGGCCGACGGTGCGTGCGGCCCCGACGGCTGCGCCATCTGAGCCATCTGAGCAGTCAGGCGACCATCACGCGGCCGGCGCGCGCGGGTGGCCGCGAGGCGGCGCCGACGGCGTCGACCGCCCCGGCCAGCGCGCCGACCGCCCGCCGCAGCTCGTCGGGCGGGCGGGTCCACGGCACCCGCACGAAGCTGTCGAGTCCGCCCCCGACGGCGAAGACCGGCCCCGGTGCGACCACCGTGCCGCGTCGCTCCGCCTCCGCCGCGATCCTGGTCGCCGAGCCCTGCGGCAGCCGGCACCACAGCGCCAGACCGCCGGAGGGCAGGTGGAAGTCCCAGTCCGGCAGCTCCGCGCGCAGCGCGGCCACCAGGGAGTCGCGTTGCTCGCGCAGGCGGGCCCGGTGGGCCGCCAGCACCGGTTCCGGGTCGGACAGCAGCCGCGCGAGGACGAGCTGCTCGAGCACCGGCGCGCCCAGGTCGAGCCGGACCCGGGCCGCCGTCAGCTGTTCCATCCGCTCCCGCGGCGCGCGGATCCAGCCCAGCCGCAGGCCGCCCCAGAAGGACTTCGAGGCGCTGCCCACCGTGATGGTCCCCGGGGCGAACGTCGCGAAGGGTGGCGGCATGGCGCCACCGTCCAGCTCCAGGGCCTGGTGCGCTTCATCGACGACCGCCACGGTCCCGGCCTGCGCCAGGCTCGCCGCCAACCGCTCGCGCTGCTCGGCCGTCATCACGTGGCCGGTGGGGTTCTGGAAGTCGGGGATGAGGTAGGCGAGCCCGGGTCTGGTCTGGCGCAGGGTGGCCGCCACGGCGTCGAGGTCCCAGCCCCCGGGGTCCACCGGCGAGGCGACCAGCCGCGCCCCCGCGTGCCGGATCGCATCGACGGCGTTCGGGTAGACCGGCGACTCGACCAGGACGCGAGCGCCACGTCCGCCGAAGGCCTGCGCGACCACGGCCGCCGCGGTGAGCGCTCCCGGCGTCACCATGATCTGGTCCGGTGACGTGGGCAGCCCACGCGCCTCGAAGGAGGCGGCGATCGCCTCCTGGAGGCCGGGAAGTCCCGCCGGGTAGTAGCCGTGCCCGCCGAAGTAGGCCGGCAGCTCCGCGACGGCCTGGGCGTATGCCGTCGCGAGCCCGGGCGGTGCGCTCGCGGCGGCACAGTTGAGGTCGACCATGTCCGCTCCGTCCACCCGCGGCATCAGCGCACGGTCGTGTGCCCGGGAGCGGCCGCCGGGCACCTGGGCGAAGGTGCCTGCGCCGCGCCGCGCGGCGGCGTAGCCCAGCTCGCACAGTCGCGCGTAGGCCCGGGTGACGGTGGTCCGGGAGACGCCCAGCACGTCGGTGAGCTCCCGCTCGCTGGGCAGTCGCGCCCCCAGCGGGATCCGTC
>JAPSKJ010000282.1 GCA_031177735.1 Nocardioides sp. | reverse complement strand
ACGCCGGCGGGCTCGTCGTCAGCGAGCTGGAGCTGATCGAGCCCGGCCTCTACCTCGAGGTCGACCCCGAGAACGCCGATCGCTTCGCCGAGCTCGTCGAGTCCACGCTGCGCGCCTGAGCCGCCGCGGCTGGGTGCGCCGTGGGAGCGGGCCGGGCCGACCGAGGCGTCAGGGCCCGGCCGAGGCGGCCGGGCCCTGACGCTTGCTTCATCGAGGTGTCATCGCTTGACCTTCACGACCACCCCAGGTGAGATGGCGGGCTCGAAGACTCCGCCGCCGGTGTAGTAGACGCTCAGGCGATGCTTGCCCTTCGCCAGTCGGGGCAGCTTGGCGGTCGTCGTGCCGTCAGCGTCGACTTTCACCGACGTCAGCGCCCGGCGGCCGTCGTAGACGATCGCGGTCGCGGTCGGCAGCGCCGCCGAGCCGGTCACGGTGATCCTCAGCCGGGCCCGTTGGCGCATCGTGACCGTCTTCTTCTTCGGCTTCACCGCGACGCTCGGCTGGGCGTACCGCACGACGAGCGAGGCGGTGGCGGCGCTCGCCGAGACCTTGCCGTTGCCGGCGTAGCGCGCGGTGACCAGGTGGCCGCCGAGCGGTAGGTCGTGGGGCAGGGTCACGGTGGCCGTGCCGTTGGCCAGCGGGGCGGTGAGCGTGCGGCCTCCCACGCTGACCTCCACCGTGCCGGTCGGCGCGAGGTCGGCCGCCACGGTGATGCGTGCGGCGGTGCCCGCGCCGGCGGTCACGCTGGTCGAGTCCAGCTGCAGGCCCAGTGTGGAGGGCACCGAGGCCGGGTAGTCACCGGCCACGACCGGCAGCGGGGGCGCGAAGTCGGTGTGCATCTGACCCTGCGCCTCCTGGTCGATGGCGTAGCCGTAGCTCAGCGTCTCGACGTCGGACCACGACTTGCCGACGATCTGGACGTTGTTGGAGTAGCCGAGGCTGTTCTCGCCGATGGGCAGCATGACGGTGGGCAGCCCGAAGCTCTGCGTCGTCACGCCGTGCGCACGGTCGGAGCTGAAGCCCGCACCCGCGGCGTCGTTGTTGCCGACGAAGGAGAGGAAGCCCGGGTAGGCGACGGCATCCACGCCCTGCGCGTCCACCCACTCGTCCCACACCACCTTGTTGAGGTCGCGACGGTAGAGCAGCGCCTCCATGTCCTCGGCGGAGTAGCGCTTCGCGGTCGCGTTGATCGCGGCGGCGTTGGCGTTGTACGGCAGGTTCTCGAAGGAGCCCTTCAGCTCGCCCGGGGTGTCGTAGGGGAACGCCGGGTCGTAGTCGATGAACTCCCACCAGCCCTCGGCCGACGTCGATCCGCCCGAGGTCAGGGTGTGCGGCTCGTCGTCGCTGGGGTCGTCCTTGTTGGTGCCGGGGAGCACGTAGCCGCCGCTGACGGTGCTCGGGGCGCTCGCCGCGATCTCGACGAGCTCGCCGCCGGCTGCCTCCACCGCGTCGCGCAGCGCCTTCAGCGCCTCGGGACCGGTGGTGTCGTCGAGGACGTTCTTCGGCGTGAAGGACGAGGCGAGGTAGCCGATCTTCTTGCCCACCAGCGCGTCGGGGTCCAGGCCGGCGTCGAAGCTCTCCGGTCGGTCGTCGTTGTCGACCCGCCGGGTGATCGGGTCGGCGGGGTCGTTGCCCGTGGTGCGGGTGGCGGTGGCGTTGAGCATCGAGACCAGGTCAGGGATGGACTTCGCGATCGGCCCGGCGAAGTCGGTCGCCCAGGTCAGCGGCATGACACCGGCGGTGGAGCTGAGGCCGTCGGTGCCGCGGAAGGTGTACAGGCTCGCGCCGGTGGAGGGGGCGTAGAGCGACACGCCGGTCTGGGTGCCCATCGCGACGGGAGCCAGGTCTGCGGCGACGGCCGTGGCGGAGCCGCCCGAGGATCCGAACGAGGTCTTGGACGGGTAGAGCGCGTTCCAGGTCTGCATGAAGCCCGACTCCGAGAACGACCCGGAGTTGGCGAACTCCGAGAGGTTCGTCTTGCCGATGATGATCGCGCCGGCCTCACGCAGCTTCGCGACCTGCCAGGCATCGCGCGAGGACTGGAAGCCCTCCAACGCCTTGGTGCCGCCGGAGGTGGGCATGTCCTTGGTGATGTAGAGGTCCTTGAGCGCCACCGGGATGCCGAGCAGCTCGCCGGTCTCGCCGCGAGCGATCTTCTTGTCCGCCTCAAGGGCCTGCGCGACGGCGTTCTTCGCCACGGTGATGAAGGACTTGAACCCGAGCGAGCCCTGGTCGTAGGCCTCGATCCGGTCGAGGTAGGCCTTGGTGATCTCCACCGCGCTCACGGCTCCGGAGGCGAGGTCGGCCTTGAGGTCCTGGATCGTCTTGCCGGTCACGTCGTAGGCCACGGTGGTGGTCGCCGTCGGCGCCGGAAGGGCGGCGGGACGGCGCAGCGGAGCGGCGCCGGCGCAGGTGGCGCTCGCCGCCTCGGCGGAGTCCCCGACGCCGAGCGCGGTCAGCGGGAAGTTGGCGACGGTGCAGAGCTCGTCGACGGTGAAGCCGGTGACGACCGGGGCGGCCGCGAGGGCCCCGGCCTTGTCGGCGAGCACGCCGGCCTCCGCGTCGATCTGCTGCTGCGCGGCCGCGTCGGCGGCCGCGTCGGCGGCCGCGAAGTCGCTGCTGGCCGAGGTCGACGGGAGCGCCGCCGGGGCGGCTCCCACCACGATCGAGCGGAGCAGGGAGCGGGTCTGACCGGCTGGGATCGAGAGCTCGTTGACGAAGCCGGGGTTGTTGGAGCGGCTGCCGGTCGCTTGGTAGGGGGTGTCCAGCGGGAACCGGGCCTGCTGGTCGACCAGGCCGTCGGTGTCGCCGACGACAAGCCCGACGGCACTGCGCGCGTTGGAGCGGGTGCGGGTGTCGTCGGAGGTGTCGGCCGGTGTGCCGGCCTGGTTCACGCGGTCCTTGGTCCAGGAGTACTTCGCGACGATCCACTCGTCGCCGGCCTCGAAGACCGGGTCGTCGTCGGAGGAGGCCGCCGGCAGTGCTGCGGTCGCCTGTCCGAACACCGCGCCGTCGCGCGGCGTCGGGTCACCGAGACCGAGCGAGCCACCGAAGGAGGAGGTGACGCTTGCCTCCGCGGTGCCGGCGTTGGTGAAGGTGTCCAGGTAGGTCGCCACGCCGCCGGCGGTGATCCGGAGCTCCCGGGTCAGGAGGACCTCGCCCAGCCGCACCGAGTTGGTGGAGACGAAGTTGCTCGCGCCCGACTGCACGAGACCGAAGCCGCGCATCATCTGGCCGTTCATCCGGTCTGTCGCACCGTCCACCTCGACGAAGAGGCTGCCGAGCGCCTCGGCCCCGGTGCGGGGGATGTTGCGGATGCTGCCGGTGTCCAGTCCGGGCCGGTGGGAGTCGTTGACCGGCCAGGAGAAGAGGGTGGTCGTCCCGGACTTCTCCTCGTACGTCGTCAGCGCGGCGGTCGGCTGGGCGGTCGCGGCCACCAGCCCGGCCGCCAGTGTCGCGGCGACGACTCCCAACATCGGCCGTCCGGCGCGACGCCTCTCACGTGATCTCACTGCAGCTCCTCACAGGGTCCACCCCGGACGAACGCGTCCGGGTGAACGCCAGTAAAGGGAGGCACCCTCCGCCTGTGGTTGCTTCCGTGTTTCGCTGGAGTAAAGGAGTCAGCCCGCTGATGTCGTCCGTGTCACGGGGGGCTTCGCCGAGCGGCTGCTCTACGGGTGCGGCAGGCGGCCGGGATTCACTGGATGCCGGCGTACTCCTTCTTGCACTCGCCAGGGGCGAGTGCTAAACATGAGATTGGCACTCTCAACAGGAGAGTGACAACACCGGACCGGTGACGTTGAGGTCCTCACTACCGGCGAGACGGGATCGCCGGCAGGAGGAT
>JAPSKJ010000281.1 GCA_031177735.1 Nocardioides sp. | reverse complement strand
CCGGCGATCTCGTCGGAGAAGCGGGTGCAGCGGGCGCACAGCACGCACCGCTCGCGGTCGAGCAGCACGTTGGCGGAGATGGCGATCGGCTTGGGGTAGGTGCGCTTGAGACCGGTGAACCGGGTCTCCGAGCGGCCGTTGGACATCGCCTGGTTCTGCAGGGGGCACTCCCCGCCCTTGTCGCAGACCGGGCAGTCCAGGGGGTGGTTGATCAGCAGGAACTCCATGATCCCGCCCTGCGCCTTGATGGCCACCTCGTTGCTGGTCTGCACCACCATCCCCTCGGCGACCGGGATCGTGCAGGAGGCCTGCGGCTTGGGGAAGCCACGGCCGTTGCCGGCGTCGGGGATGTCGACCAGGCACTGCCGGCAGGCGCCGACGGGGTCGAGCAGCGGGTGGTCGCAGAAGCGTGGGATCTGCACGCCGACCTGCTCGGCGGCCCGGATCACCAAGGTGCCCTCGGGCACGGTGACCTGGATGCCGTCGATGGTCAGGGTGACGGTCTTGACGGGAGCCTTGTCGGCGGCGCGGTCCGGTGCCTGGGTCATCTCACAGCTCCCTCGGCCGCGAACAAGGTGCTGGCGGCAGGGTCGAAGGGGCACCCGCCGTGGGTCAGGTGGGCGAGGTACTCCTCGCGGAAGTGCTTGATCGAGCTGGTGATCGGGCTGGTCGCGCCGTCACCGAGCGCACAGAACGAGCGGCCCAGGATGTTGTCGCACTGGTCGAGGAGCAGGTCGAGGTCCTCGGCGGTGCCCTGCCCCTTCTCGAGCCGGGCCAGCACCTGCACCAGCCACCACGTGCCCTCCCGGCACGGGGTGCACTTGCCGCACGACTCGTGCTTGTAGAACTCGGTCCAGCGCAGCACCGCCCGCACCACGCAGACGGTGTCGTCGAAGATCTGCAGCGCCCGCGTGCCGAGCATGGAGCCGGCCGCCGCGACGCCCTCGAAGTCCAGCGGCACGTCGAGGTGCTCGGCGGTGAACAGCGGCGTGCTGGAGCCTCCGGGGGTCCAGAACTTCAGCTCGTGGCCCTCGCGGATGCCGCCGGCGAGGTCGATGAGCTGGCGCAGCGTGATGCCCAGCGGCGCTTCGTACTGGCCGGGCCGCTGCACGTGGCCGGAGAGGCTGAAGATGCCGTAGCCGGCGGACTTCTCGGTGCCCATCGAGGCGAACCACTGGGGGCCGTTGGCGACGATGCTGGGCACCGAGGCGATCGACTCGACGTTGTTGATCACCGTCGGGCTCGCGTAGAGGCCCGCGACCGCGGGGAACGGCGGGCGCAGCCGCGGCTGGCCGCGGCGCCCCTCCAGGGAGTCGAGCAGGGCGGTCTCCTCGCCGCAGATGTAGGCGCCCGCACCGGCGTGGACCACCAGCTCCAGGCTGTAGCCGGAGCCGTGGATGTCCTGGCCGAGGTGGCCGGCGGCGTAGGCCTCCCGGACGGCAGCGCGCAGCCGCCGGACCACGTGCAGCACCTCGCCGCGGACGTAGATGAAGGCCCGCTCGGCGCGGATGGCGTAGGCGGAGATGATGACGCCCTCGACCAGCGTGTGCGGGCTGGCCATCATCAGCGGGATGTCCTTGCAGGTGCCCGGCTCGGACTCGTCGGCGTTGACCACGAGGTACTTCGGCTTGGGGTTGTCCTGCGGGATGAACGACCACTTCATGCCGGTCGGGAAGCCGGCGCCGCCGCGGCCGCGCAGACCGGAGTCCTTGACGGCGGCGATGACGTCGTCGGGCGCCATCCCGAGCGCCTTGCGCAGCGCGCCATAGCCACCACGCGCCTCGTAGGAGGCGAGCGTCCAGGAGCGCTCGGCGTCCCAGTTGTCGGTGAGCACAGGGGTGAGTACGCCGCCCATCACTCGACCTCCTTCGGCGCCTCGGCGCCCGCGGCAGGGGCGGTCCAGCCGCGCTCGCGCGCCAGGGTGAGGCCGGCCAGGCTGGCGGGCCCGGCGGCGGGGCCCTCGTCGACCAGGCCGTCCTCGAAGCCGGCCAGCACCCGCTCGGCCTGCCGCCAGGTGCACAGCCGTGGCCCGCGGGTGGAGTGGCGCTCGACACCGCTGCGCAGGTCGTCGACCAGCTCGACCGCGCTCGCCGGGGTCTGGTTGTCGACGAACTCCCAGTTGACCATCACCACCGGGGCGTAGTCGCAGGCCGCGTTGCACTCGACGTGCTCGAGGGTGATCTTGCCGTCGTCGGTCGTCTCGTCGTTGCCGACCCCGAGGTGGTCCTTGAGCCGCTCGAAGATGGCGTCACCGCCCATCACCGCGCACAGCGTGTTGGTGCAGACGCCGACCAGGTAGTCGCCCACGGGACGGCGCTTGTACATCGTGTAGAAGGTCGCGACGCCGCTGACCTCCGCGGCGGTCAGGCCGAGGATCTCGGCACACGCCTCGATGCCCTCCGGGGTCACCCGGCCCTGCGCCGACTGCACCAGGTGGAGCATCGGCAGCAGGCCGGAGCGGGGCTGGGGATAGCGGGCTGCGATCTCGCGCAGCTCGGCGTACGTCGTCTCGTCGATCATCGGTCGACACCTCCCATGACGGGGTCGATGGAGGCGATGGCCACGATCACGTCGGCGACCATGCCGCCCTCGCTCATCACGCTGGTGGCCTGCAGGTTGGTGAACGACGGGTCGCGGAAGTGCACCCGGAACGGGCGGGTGCCGCCGTCGCTGACCACGTGGGCGGCCAGCTCGCCGCGCGGACCCTCCACGGCGGTGTAGGCCTGGCCCGCCGGCACCCGGAACCCCTCGGTGACCAGCTTGAAGTGGTGGATCAGCGCCTCCATCGACTCGCCCATGATGTGGCGGATGTGGTCCAGGGAGTTGCCGAGGCCGTCGGTGCCGATGGCGAGCTGGCTGGGCCAGGCGATCTTCTTGTCCGCGACCATGACGGGCGCCCCCTCGAGCCGCTGCAGCCGGTTGGCGCACTGCTCGATGATCCGCAGCGACTCCTCCATCTCGGCCAGCCGGATCCGGAACCGGCCGTAGGCGTCGGCGGTGTCCCAGGTCATCACGTCGAAGTCGTAGTCCTGGTAGCCGCAGTAGGGCTGGGTCTTGCGCAGGTCCCACGGGTAGCCGGTGCTGCGGAGCACCGGCCCGGTGATGCCGAGCGCCAGGCAGCCCTCGAGGTCGAGGTAGCCCACACCCTCCAGGCGGGCCTTGAAGATCGGGTTGGCGTTGCAGAGGGCGGCGTACTCCGGCAGCCGCTTGCGCATCAGGGCGACGAACCCGCGGATCTCCTCCAGCGCTCCGGGCGGGAGGTCCTGGGCAACGCCGCCGGGGCGGATGAAGGCGTGGTTCATCCGCAGGCCGGTGATCAGCTCGAACAGGTCGAGCACCAGCTCGCGCTCACGGAAGCCGACCGTCATCACGGTCAGTGCGCCGATCTCCATGCCGCCGGTGGCGATCGCGACCAGGTGGGAGGAGATCCGGTTGAGCTCCATCAGCAGGACCCGCATGACCTGGGCCTTCTCCGGGACGTCGTCCTCGATGTCGAGGAGACGCTCGACGCCGAGGACGTAGGCCGTCTCGTTGTACAGCGGCGAGAGGTAGTCCATCCGGGTCACGAACGTGACGCCCTGGGTCCAGGAGCGGAACTCGAGGTTCTTCTCGATCCCGGTGTGGAGGTAGCCGATGCCGCACCGTGCCTCGGTCACCGTCTCGCCCTCGAGCTCGAGGATGAGTCGCAGCACGCCGTGCGTGGAGGGGTGCTGCGGGCCCATGTTGACGACGATGCGCTCGTCGGCCTGCTCACCGAGGCTGTCGGTGATGGAGTCCCAGTCCTGGCCGGAGACGGTGAAGACCCGGCCCTCGCTGGTGTCCTGGGTGCCTGCGTAGACGTCGCTTGCCAT
>JAPSKJ010000280.1 GCA_031177735.1 Nocardioides sp. | reverse complement strand
TCGACGTACTCCTTCGGTGTCGACGCCCGCCCCCACGACGCCACCCCGCTCGCGCAGCTGATCGAGGAGCAGGAGGGCGTGCTGGTGCCCGGCGACTCGCCGTTCCGCACGATCGACGACCTGGTCCAGGCGTGGGCCGCGGACCCCTCCTCGGTCGTCGTCGGGGGCGGTTCCTCGCCGGGTGGCCCCGACCACCTCTTCCCGATGCAGCTCGCCAAGGCGGTCGGCATCGACCCCAAGGACGTCACCTACGTGTCCTACGACGGCGGCGGCCCGCTGACCAGCGCGCTGCTCGGCCACAAGATCCAGGTCGGCTTCTCCGGGCTCGCCGAGTTCGAGGGCCAGATCGAGGCCGGGGAGCTGCGCGTGCTCGCCGTCTCCGGCGAGGAGCGCGTCGCCGACCCGGTGCTGGCCGAGGTGCCGACACTGACCGAGAGCGGCATCGACCTGGTCTTCACCAACTGGCGCGGCGTCGTCGCGCCGCCCGGCATCAGCGAGGCGCGCCGCGCTGAGCTCATCGACTACCTGTCCCAGATGCACGACTCGCCGGAGTGGCAGCAGGTGCTCAGCGACAACGGCTGGACCGACGCCTTCGTCACCGGCGACGAGTTCGAGGCGTTCCTGGTCGAGCAGGACGAGCGGGTCGCGACGACCCTGAAGGAGCTGGAGCTGCTGTGAGCGAAGCGCACGGCCGCGGCGGCCGGAACGTCAAGAGCACGACCGCGAGGATGCGGGCGTGCTGCGAGCGAACGGAGAAGTGATGAGCGAAGCGACCACCGCACCGCGGCACGGGTCTGCCCCCGGCAAGCCGCTGCAGGACCGGGCGCAGTACGGCCTGGCGGCAGTCATGGTGCTCGCCGGCGGTTACACCGTCTACGACGCCACCACGCTCGAGGTCGGCTTCGCGGACCCGGTCGGGCCCCGCGTCTTTCCCTACGTCATCGGCGTCGGCCTCGCCGTCACCGGTGTGCTGCTCGCCCTGGCCGCGGCCCGCGGGTCGGTTCCCGAGCCGGAGGCCGGTGAGGACGTCGACCTGAGCAGTCCTGCCGACTGGCTGACCGTGGTCAAGCTCGTCGCGGTGCTGCTGTTCACGATCGCCACGGTGAACCTGCTCGGCTGGGCGATCTCCGGTGCGGTGCTCTTCGCCGGCGCCGCGTGGTCGCTGGGGAGCCGCACGCAGATCCGCGACGTGATCGTCGGCCTCGTGCTGGCGGTCGCCAGCTGGTACGCCTTCGTCGTCGGTCTCGGCATCCCGCTCACGCCGGGTGTCCTCGACGGGATCTTGTGAGCGGGGGCGCGCGATGGACAACCTGAACCTGCTCCTGGACGGCTTCTCCGCGGCCCTGTCGCCGATGAACCTGCTCTATGCCGCCATCGGCGTGCTGCTGGGCACCTTCGTCGGCGTCCTGCCCGGTATCGGCCCCGCGATGGCGATCGCCCTGCTGCTGCCCGTCACCTTCGGGCTGGAGCCGACGGCGGCGTTCATCATGTTCGCCGGCATCTACTACGGCGGCATGTACGGAGGCTCGACCACCTCGATCCTGCTCAACACGCCGGGGGAGTCGGCGTCGGTGATGACCGCCCTCGAGGGCAACCGGATGGCGCGGGCGGGCCGGGGAGCGCAGGCGCTCGCCACCGCGGCGATCGGCTCCTTCGTGGCTGGCACGATCGGCACCCTCCTGGTCGCCCTGTTCGCCCCCGCGCTGGCCGACGTGGCGGTGGAGATCGGGGCGCCGTCCTACTTCGCGCTCATGGTGCTCGCGCTGGTGATGACCACCGCGGTGCTGGGCTCGAGCGCGCTGCGCGGTTTCGCGGCGCTGTTCCTCGGGCTCACCGTGGGCCTGGTCGGCCTTGACCTCAACACCGGGCAGCCGCGGCTGACCCTCGGCATCACCCAGCTGGTCGACCGGCTCGACATCGTCGTCGTCGCCGTCGGCATCTTCGCTCTCGGCGAGGCGCTGTGGGTCGCCGCGCACCTGCGCCGGCGGCCGGTCCAGGTCATCCCCGTGGGCCAGCCGTGGCTGGGCCGGGACGACTGGAAGCGCTCGTGGAAGCCGTGGCTGCGCGGCACCGCCTACGGGTTCCCGTTCGGCGCGCTGCCGGCGGGCGGAGCCGAGATCCCGACCTTCCTGTCCTACGTCACCGAGAAGAAGCTGTCGAAGCACGGCGACTTCGGGCGGGGAGCGGTCGAGGGCGTGGCCGGCCCGGAGGCGGCCAACAACGCCTCGGCCGCCGGCATGTTCGTGCCGATGCTGGCGCTTGGTCTCCCCGTCACGGCGACCGCGTCGGTGATGTTGTCGGCGCTGCAGGGCTACGGGATCCAGCCGGGGCCGCAGCTGATGAGCGACCACTCCGAGCTGGTGTGGACGCTGCTGGCCAGCCTGCTGATCGGCAACCTGCTGCTGCTGGTGCTCAACCTGCCGCTCGCGCCGCTGTGGGCCCGCCTGCTGCGGATCCCGCGGCCGCAGCTCTACGCCGGGATCCTGTTCTTCGCGTGCCTGGGTGCCTACGCCACCAACATGGATCCGTTCGACGTCGGCCTGCTGCTGGTGTTCGGCCTGCTCGGCCTGGCGATGCGGCGCTTCGGGCTGCCGGTGCTGCCGCTCATCCTCGGCGTCATCCTCGGCCCGTTGATGGAGACCAAGCTCCGCGAGGCACTCACCATCTCCGACGGCGACGTCGCCGGACTCGTCGACGAGCCCCTCGCGGTGGTGATCTACGTGCTCCTCGCGCTCATCCTCCTCGGCCGCCCGCTGCTGACGCGGTGGCGCGACCGCGAGGAGGCTGTGGTGGCGGACGGCACCATGGACACCGGCGCAGACCAGGATCGAGAGGAAGTGGGCCGATGAGCGAACCCCGCAGTGAAGTCCAGGGCGGACCCGGCGACCGGCCGGTCGACGGCTGGGTGGTCGTGGCGTGGACCCCCGACGAGTTCGGCGACGCCGCCCTCGAGGCGGGCATCGCCGAGGCGCGGGAACGCGGCCGCGGGGTCGCCGTGGTCAACGCCACCCGCGGCGATGCCCTCGTCGACGAGAGCTACGCCGGCGCCGCCGAGCTCGCCGCGCTCGAGGAGAGGCTCCGCGCGGCCGGAGTGCCGCACGACGTACGCCAGCGGATGGGGCAGGACGTCGCCGAGCAGGTGGTCGGGGTGGCGGGCGAGCTCTCCGCCCGCCTCATCGTGGTGGGACTGCGCCGCCGCAGCCCGGTCGGCAAGCTGTTGATGGGCAGCGTCGCGCAGCGGATCCTGCTGACCTCGGAGTGCCCCGTGCTGGCCGTCAAGCCCGCCAGCCGCGGGCTCTGACCGCCGGCACCGACCGCCACGACTCGGTCCTGGGCCGCGGCGCTGCCATACTCGACCCGACATGACGACCGATACTCAGCCGCTCTCCGTGGCGATGGTGACCCTGGGCTGTGCCCGCAACGAGGTCGACTCCGAGGAGCTCGCCGGCCGGCTCGCCGCCGGGGGTTTCCGGCTCGTGACCGACCCGGCGGAGGCCGACACGGTCGTCGTCAACACGTGCGGATTCGTCGAGCAGGCCAAGAAGGACTCGGTGGACACCCTGCTCGAGGCCGCCGACCTGAAGGAGACCGGCCGTGCCCAGGCCGTCGTCGCGGTCGGCTGCCTGGCGGAGCGCTACGGCAAGGACCTCGCGGAGTCGCTGCCGGAGGCCGACGCCGTGCTCGGCTTCGACGACTACCCCGACATCGCCGGCCGGTTGCGGGCGATCGTCGCGGGGGAGACCCACCACCCGCACACCCCGCAGGACCGCCGGCTGCTGCTGCCGATCTCGCCGGTCGAGCGCGACGCCTCCACCGTCTCGGTGCCGGGGGTCTCGGCCGACTCGGCGGGCGGCG
>JAPSKJ010000279.1 GCA_031177735.1 Nocardioides sp. | reverse complement strand
AGCGCTCGCACACGCACAGCGCCCCGGGTCCGAGGACCCGGGGCGCTGTGGTGAGTCGACGCGTCAGTCGTCGGTGCCGGTCGACTTCGGGACGTCGGCCGGGCCCGGCTCCGATGCGTCGTCGGAGACACCTGCGGTCTCCAGCGGCGGCACGTCGGGCAGGGCGGAGACCTTCTGGCCCTTGAAGGTGAAGGTGGCGCCGGGGCCCTCCCCCTCCACGTCGACCAGGACGATCTGACCCGGGCCGACCTCGCCGTAGAGCATCTTCTCGGCCAGGACGTCCTCGATCTCGCGCTGCACCGTGCGGCGCAGCGGACGGGCGCCCAGGACCGGGTCGAAGCCCCGCTCGGCCAGCAGGTTCTTGGCCGGCTGGGTGAGCTCGAGCTGCATGTCGCGGTCCTTGAGCCGGACCTCGACCGCGGCGACCATGTTGTCGACCATCGCCACGATCTGCTCCTGCGAGAGCGGCGGGAACACGATGATCTCGTCGACGCGGTTGAGGAACTCCGGACGGAAGTGCTGCTTGAGCTCCTCCGACACCTTCGACTTCATCCGGTCATACGACCCCGCCGCGTCGCCGGCCTGGCTGAAGCCCAGGTTGACCGACTTGGCGATGTCGCGCGTGCCGAGGTTGGTCGTCATGATGATGACGGTGTTCTTGAAGTCGACCACCCGACCCTGGGAGTCGGTCAGGCGACCTTCCTCCAGGATCTGCAGCAGGCTGTTGAAGATGTCGGGGTGGGCCTTCTCGACCTCGTCGAAGAGGACGACGGAGAACGGCTTGCGGCGCACCTTCTCGGTGAGCTGCCCGCCCTCCTCGTAGCCGACGTAACCCGGCGGCGAGCCGAAGAGCCGCGAGACGGTGTGCTTCTCGCCGAACTCCGACATGTCGAGCTGGATCAGCGCGTCCTCGTCGCCGAAGAGGAACTCCGCCAGCGTCTTGGACAGCCACGTCTTACCGACACCGGACGGACCGGCGAAGATGAACGAGCCACCGGGACGCTTGGGGTCCTTCAGGCCGGCGCGGGTGCGGCGGATCGCCCGGGAGAGCGCCTTGACGGCCTCGTCCTGGCCGATGACCCGCTTGTGGAGCTCGTCCTCCATCTTCAGCAGACGGGTGGACTCCTCCTCCGACAGCTTCACGATCGGGATGCCGGTCGCCACGGCGAGGACCTCGGCGATCAGCTCCTCGTCGACCTCGGCCACCTCGTCCATGTCACCGGCGCGCCACTGCTTCTCGCGCTCGGCCTTCCGCAAGATGAGCTGCTTCTCCTCGTCGCGCAGGCGGGCGGCCGCCTCGAAGTCCTGGCCGTCGATGGCCGCCTCCTTGCGCTGGCGGACCTCGGCGATCTTCTCGTCGTACTCCCGCAGGTCGGCCGGCGCCGTCATCCGGCGGATCCGCAGTCGCGAGCCCGCCTCGTCGATCAGGTCGATCGCCTTGTCGGGCAGGAACCGGTCGGAGATGTAGCGGTCGGCCAGCGTCGCCGCCGAGACCAGCGCCTCGTCGGTGATGGTGACGCGGTGGTGCGCCTCGTAGCGGTCGCGCAGGCCCTTGAGCATCTCGATCGTGTGGGCGATCGACGGCTCGGCGACCTGGATCGGCTGGAAGCGGCGCTCCAGCGCGGCGTCCTTCTCGAGGTACTTGCGGTACTCGTCGAGGGTGGTCGCGCCGATGGTCTGCAGCTCACCGCGGGCCAGCATGGGCTTGAGGATCGAGGCCGCGTCGATCGCGCCCTCGGCCGCGCCCGCACCGACCAGGGTGTGGATCTCGTCGATGAACAAGACGATGTCGCCGCGCGTGCGGATCTCCTTGAGCACCTTCTTCAGGCGCTCCTCGAAGTCACCGCGGTAGCGGCTGCCCGCGACCAGGGCACCCAGGTCGAGGGTGTAGATCTGCTTGTCCTTGAGCGTCTCGGGCACGTTGCCCTTGACGATGTCCTGCGCCAGGCCCTCGACGATGGTCGTCTTGCCGACGCCCGGCTCGCCGATGAGGACCGGGTTGTTCTTCGTACGCCGCGACAGGATCTGCATCACGCGCTCGATCTCCTGCTCGCGCCCGATGACCGGGTCGAGCTTTCCCTCGCGCGCGTCCTGGGTGAGGTTGCGGCCGAACTGGTCCAGGACCAGGCTCGAGCTCGGGGCGTCGCCCGAGGCGCCGGTCGCGGCGGCCGCGGCCTGCGAGGACTCCTTGCCCTGGAAGCCGGAGAGCAGCTGGATGACCTGCTGGCGCACCCGGTTGAGGTCGGCGCCGAGCTTCTGCAGCACCTGGGCGGCGACGCCCTCGCCCTCGCGGATCAGACCGAGCAGGATGTGCTCGGTGCCGATGTAGGAGTGGCCGAGCTGGAGCGCCTCGCGCAGGGACAGCTCGAGCACCTTCTTGGCGCGGGGGGTGAACGGGATGTGGCCGGAGGGGGCCTGCTGACCCTGGCCGATGATCTCCTCGACCTGGGCGCGGACCGCTTCCAGGGAGATGTCGAGGCTCTCCAGGGCCTTCGCGGCGACGCCCTCACCCTCGTGGATGAGGCCGAGCAGGATGTGCTCCGTGCCGATGTAGTTGTGGGAGAGCATGCGGGCCTCTTCCTGGGCCAGCACGACCACCCGACGGGCTCGGTCCGTGAACCGCTCGAACATGCGCATCGCTCCTCGTGCTTTGGGGGTTGATCCGTGACGCGGGGCCGGACGGATCAGTCGAGTGATACAACCCCGCTGACAGCCTACGCGTTCCACCAGAAGACCGGTTCCCGCTCCGCTGAGAGCGAACACGGACCCCGAGGACGCGAGGACCCCGGTGCGCCGCAGCGCACCGGGGTCCGACGAGGAAGCCTCAGTGGGCGGCGTCGTACGCCGACTTGATCTCGGCCGGGATCCGACCGCGCTCGGGCACGGTGTAGCCGTTGGAGCGGGCCCACTCGCGGATCTCGCGAGGGTTGGTGCCGCCTGCGTTGCTGTTGGTGTTGCTGCTGCTCGTGCCGCGGCTTCGTCCGCGCCCGCGGCCGCTGCCACCGCCGGTCACCCGACGGGCGTGCCCGATGTAGACGGCCAGGGCGTCCCTCAGCTTCGCCGCATTGGCGTCGTTGAGGTCGATCTCGTAGTTCGTGCCGTCGAGGCCGAACGTCACGGTCTCGGTCGCCTCCGACCCGTCGAGGTCGTCCTCGAGCACGATATGCACCTTCTGTGCCATGGAATCCGTCCTTTCCCAGGATTTCAGCGGGCCGAATGTAAAAAGAATTCGCGGGCCCGCGCCGGTTCAGCATGACAGACATCGCCACAAAAACGAATCCGCCCATTGTGGCACGTGGGGAGATTCACGTGTTCCGCGCGAACACCAGTTCCAGGCCGAGCAGGGTCAGCCACGGGGAATCGTGGGTGAAACAGGAGCATTCCGCGCGCACGAGCCCGGAGAGATATCCGGTGGAGATGACGCGCACCTCGGCGGCGTCGGCACGCAGCTCGCCGATCATCCGCGCGACGATCCCGTCGACCTGGCTGGCGACGCCGAAGAGCATGCCCGACTGCAGTGCCTCCACGGTGTTCTTGGCGATCACGGTGCGCGGGCGGGCCAGCTCCACCTTGCGCAATTGCGCGCCGCGCCGCCCGAGCGCCTCCAGCGAGATCTCGATTCCGGGCGCGATCGCGCCGCCGACGTACTGACCCGATGCGGAGACGACATCGAAAGTGGTGGCGGTGCCGCCGAAATCGACGACGATGGCTGGCCCACCGAAAAGCGTGGCGGCCGCGAGAGCATTGACGATGCGGTCGGAGCCGACCTCGCGCGGGTTGTCCATCAAGATGGGTACGCCGGTGCGCACGCCGGGCTCGACGATGACATTCGCGATGCCGTCGAAATGACGGGCGAGCATGTCGCGCC
>JAPSKJ010000278.1 GCA_031177735.1 Nocardioides sp. | reverse complement strand
GATCAGTAGCGGTAGTGGTCCGACTTGTACGGGCCCCCGACGGGGACGCCGAGGTAGTCGGCCTGCTCCTGCGACAGCTCGGTGAGCTCGACGCCGAGAGCGTCGAGGTGCAGCCGCGCGACCTCCTCGTCGAGGTGCTTGGGCAGCACGTAGACGCCGACGGGGTACTGGTCGGTCTTCGTGAAGAGCTCGATCTGCGCCAGCACCTGGTTGGTGAAGGAGTTCGACATGACGAACGACGGGTGGCCGGTCGCGTTGCCGAGGTTGAGCAGCCGGCCCTCGGAGAGCACGATGACCTTCTTGCCGTCCGGGAAGATCCACTGGTGGACCTGCGGCTTGATCTCGTCCTTGACGATGCCGGGGATCTGCGCCAGGCCGGCCATGTCGATCTCGTTGTCGAAGTGGCCGATGTTGCCCACGATGGCCTGGTGCTTCATCTTCTCGAAGTGCTCGACCCGGATGATGTCGAAGTTGCCGGTCGTGGTGATGAAGATGTCGGCGTACTCGACGACGGACTCCAGGCGCTTGACCTCGTAACCGTCCATCGCCGCCTGCAGCGCGCAGATCGGGTCGATCTCGGTGACGATGACGCGCGCACCCTGGCCGCGCAGCGACTCGGCGCAACCCTTGCCGACGTCGCCGTAGCCGCACACGACCGCGACCTTGCCGCCGATCATGACGTCGGTGGCGCGGTTGATGCCGTCGATCAGGGAGTGGCGGCAGCCGTACTTGTTGTCGAACTTCGACTTGGTGACCGAGTCGTTGACGTTGATGGCCGGGAAGAGGAGCGAGCCCTCCTTGAACCGGTCGTAGAGGCGCAGCACGCCGGTGGTGGTCTCCTCGGAGACGCCCTTGATGCCGTTGGCGATGGTCGTCCAGCGCTGCGGGTCGTTCTTCAGGCTGCGGTCGAGGACGCGCAGCACCTCCTTGAACTCCGCGTTGTCGGTGCTGTCCTGCGAGGGCACCGCACCGGCCTTCTCGAACTCCACGCCCTTGTGCACGAGCAGCGTGATGTCACCGCCGTCGTCGAGGAGCATGTTGGGGCCGACCTTGTTGCCGGCCTCGTCGGTGAAGTCGAAGACCTTCTCGGCCAGGTCCCAGTAGTCGGCCAGGGTCTCGCCCTTCCAGGCGAAGACGGGGGTGCCCTGCGGGTCCTCCACCGTGCCGTGGGGGCCGACGACGACGGCGGCGGCCGCGTGGTCCTGGGTGGAGAAGATGTTGCAGGAGGCCCAGCGGACGTCGGCGCCGAGGGCGACGAGCGTCTCGATGAGCACACCGGTCTGGATCGTCATGTGGAGTGACCCGGCGATGCGGGCGCCCGCGAGCGGCTTGGAGTCGCCGTAGCGAGCGCGCAGCGCCATCAGGCCGGGCATCTCGTGCTCGGCGAGGGAGAGCTCCTTGCGGCCGAACTCGGCCAAACTGAGGTCGGCGACCTGAAAGTCCATGTGTGCGTCCTTGATCTTGAGGATCGGGTCTGCGCCGCACATCTGTGCGCTCACGGGCGTCCCCCGCGCAGACATCTCCAGCGTATTCGCCGGCACAGGCAAATCAGGAATCTGTGGTGCGGTGCTCGCTGGCGGCGTCGCCGCCGGCCGCCTCGTCGAGGGCGTGCTCGGCCTTCTTGCCGAAGGGCAGGAGGTGCAGGATCAACACGACGACCGCACCGACCACCAGACCGGCGACGAAGGACAGCGCCGTGTTGACCAGCCAGCCGAGGACGGCGCCGATACCGGCGACCCCCTCGACGAGGTGCTCGACGTCGTGCTCGAGGTGGTGGACCAGCTCGTAGGGAGCGTGCCAGCCCAGCTCGTCGGCGCCGACGAGCAGGATGTGGCCGCCGACCCAGACCATCGCGACGGTGCCCACCACGGAGATGACCGCGAGCAGCTTCGGCATCGCGGCGACCAGGCTGAGACCGAAGCGTCGACCGAAGGCCGTGCGCCCGCGCTCTGCCAGGCGCAGCCCCACGTCGTCCATCTTCACGATCGCGGCGACGACGCCGTAGACCACGACGGTGATCGCGATCGCGACGACCACCAGGATCGCCAGACGCGCCCAGAAGCTCTCCTCGGCGACCTCGTTGAGGGCGATCACCATGATCTCGGTGGAGAGGATGAGATCGGTGCGCACGGCGCCCGCGATCATCTGCTTCTCGGCCTCGGGGCCGATCTCGGCGACCGGGACGTCATGGTCGTGGTGGCCGCTGATCTTGTGCCACACCTTCTCGGCACCCTCGAAGGCCAGGTAGGTGCCGCCGATCATGAGGATCGGGGTGATCAGCCAGTCGACGAACTGACTGAGGATCAGCGCCACCGGCAAGATGATGAGCAGCTTGTTGCGGAACGAGCCCATCGCGATGCTCTTCACGATCGGCAGCTCACGCTCGGCGGCGAGGCCGTGGACGTACTGCGGCGTCACCGCGGTGTCGTCGATCACGACGCCCGCCGCCTTGCCGGTCGCCCGGCCGGCCGCGGCACCGATGTCGTCGACGGACGCAGCGGCCAGCTTCGCGATCGCCGCGATGTCGTCGAGCAGTCCGAACAGACCCGCACTCATGAGGCGAAGGCTACGGCAGTCGGGCAACGCGGCGGTGTGGGGTCCTCTCGCCGCTCTCGGTCGGGCGCACCGGCTCACCGGCGTGGTCGAGGTCCTCCGACTCCACCCGGTCGGCGACGACGGTCACCTCGACGGCGTGCTTCATCCGCCGCTCGCCGTAGCCGAGCGGGTCGACGGCGTGGCCGAGCACTCGAGCGACGGGCCGAGCCGCCAGCAGCAGCGTGAGCGCCACGCCGGCGATCGTGGTCACCACGAAGCCGGCCACCGGGTGGGCGGCGGTCCACGACTCGTAGCCGGCGAACCGAGCGCCCAGGACGGCGAAGCCGTGGAAGAGGTAGACGACCAGCGTCTGCTCGCCCATCCGGGTGAACCAGCCACCCCGTCCCAGCGTGCGGCCCGGCACCCAGGAGAAGAACGCGCAGGCGCCCAGGACGCCGACGGTCAGCAGCACCGCGCGGATGGCGAAGGCGTGCAGGTCGCTGACGTCGAGCTCGGTGTAGCGGGTGCGGTAGTAGAGCCACTCGGTCCGGGCCAGGCGGTCGGTGTACGCCGTCAGCACCCAGATCCCGGCCAGCACCGCCACTCCGGCCACCCGCACCGACGGGCGGCGCAGGGCGGCGAACCACTCGGGGGTGGCCTTGAGCCCGAGGACGAAGAACGGCAGCAGTCCGAGCACCCGCGCCGCGTCGAGGGTGTCGCCGGCGTAGAGGCCCGCGATCAGGCTGACCGCGATCGCGACCACGATCCCCAGCGGCAGGGGCCGGAAGACCGGGGTGAGCAGCCGCCAGAAGAAGAGCGCGGCGAGGAACCACATCGGCCAGTGCGGATCGGCGAAGAGGTCCTCGAGCCGCTCCCCACCCACGTAGACGCGGAAGAGCGCGAGGGCGCACTCGAAGACGACGTACGGCACGGCGACGGTGCGCACCAGCTGCCAGACCCGCACCGGCGTGTAGGACCAGGTGCGGGAGAGGTAGCCGGTGATGATGACGAATGCCGGCATGTGCCAGGTGTAGAGGAAGTCGTAGGCGTGCATGTCCGTGGCGTCCGGCAGCAGCGTCCACGCGTGGCCGACGACCACGAGGGTGACCAGCGCCATCTTCGCGTTGTCGAACCAGGGGTCGCGGCTACGGGCCGCCGAGTGGGCAGTCACCTGCCAGCGGTACCCGGCTGTCTGGAGCGGCACACCGTAACGCCGGTCACCGCCCCATGGGGTCGCCCTCAGTCGTCGACCAGCCCCAGCCGGAGGTACTCCGCGGCATAGGTGCCGGACAGCACCAGCTCGGCGTAGCGCGCGACCTCGGTGCCGGCCTCGGC
>JAPSKJ010000277.1 GCA_031177735.1 Nocardioides sp. | reverse complement strand
TCCCGTTGCCATCGGGCGGAATCGACGACGGCTGCCACAGGGTCCGCCCCGAGCAGATCACCCGCCAGGCGTGCTCGCGCCTCGTGGCGATCGACACCAGCGAGCAGCATCGCGGTGAAGCGGTTGCCCTCGACCACGTGCGCGACCAGGTCGCGGACCGAGACGTCCGACGGCGTCGGCCGCTCCCAGCAGTCAGGTGGAAGCGCCCGTACCACCCGCTCGAACTCCGCAGACGCCGCGTCGATCAGTCCCACGGTCGAAGGCTAGGACTGTGGCCCGCTGCCTCGGAAGCCGCCGATCACGGCGAGGAACTCCGAGCGCTGCAGCCGTGACCCTAGGCTCGACATATGGGCGAGCCGCCTGAGAGAACACCGGACGGTCGCTACCTCCTGATCGGGGGCCGCCGGTGGCGGGCCTCGGATCCCGCGATCCCCGAAGCCCGGCGAGCGGAGCTCACCCGCGTCCTGATGGCCTGGCGACGCGAGGTGCGCCGCGCCAAGGGGACCGACCAGGAGAGGGCTGCCCGCGCGGGGGTGCAGGCAGCCAAGGTCGCGCTCGGTGAGCGGGGCGTGCCCTGGTGGGAGCAGACCGACGAGGAGCGTCGCGCCAGGTGGACCACCGAGGTGGCGAGCCCGCCTGCCCACGGGAGCGAGCTAGACAACCTCGACGCGGGCCCGACTGCCCCCTAGGGTCGAACGTGCCGGGCCGGGTGTCGGACCCGCCGACCGGAGCTCCCGGCGGAAGCGGAGACCGCATGCTGACGATGCGCGCCCCCTGTCCGGGACGGACCCGATCCTCCGCCGGAACGAGCCGAGCATGAGGGTCCTGGTGCTCGGCGCGGGGTTCGGTGGGTTGGAGCTGACCACCCGGCTGTCGGAGGCGCTCGGCGACGACGCCGAGGTGACCCTGGTCGACCGGTGCGACGGCTTCGTCTTCGGGTTCTCCAAGCTCGACGTGATGTTCGGCCGCACGACGGCGTCCGCGGTGGAGCACAGCTACCGCGACCTGGCCCGGCCGGGCGTCCGGTTCGTGCAAGCACAGATCCAAGCCATCGACCCCCACGGGCGACGCGTGGAGACCGACGCCGGAACGCTCGACGCCGACATCCTGGTCGTCGCCCTCGGCGCCGATCTCCACCCCGAGGCGACGCCGGGTCTGGTCGAGGCGGGCCACGAGTTCTACACCGTGGCCGGCGCGTTCGCGCTGCGCGAGGTCCTCGACCGTTTCGAGGGTGGCCGCGTCGTCGTCGGTGTCACCTCGACCCCCTTCAAGTGCCCGCCCGCCCCGAGCGAGACTGCGCTGCTGATGGACGAGCTGTTGCGCAGGCGCGGGCTGCGCGAGCGCAGCGAGATCGCGCTGGTGATGCCGCTCCGCGCGCCGATCCCTCCCTCGCCGGAGGCGTCGTCCGTGCTCCGCCGGACCTTCGCGGAGCGTGACATCGCCTGGCACCCCGAACGCCTGGTCCGGGCCCTGGACACCGAGCGCCGCGTGGCCGTGCTGGCCGACGGCGGGGAGATGCCCTTCGACCTCTTCCTCGGGGTGCCGGTGCACCGTGCGCCCCAGGTGGTGCTGGACTCCGGGATGTGCGTCGACGGCTGGATCCCGGTGGATCCGCTGACCCTGGAGACCGCCTACCCGGACGTGTACGCAGTGGGAGACGTCACCAGCGTCGGCACACCGAAAGCGGGCGTCTTCGCGGAGCGCCAGGCGGGGACCGTCGCGGACGCGATCATCGCCCGTGCCCGCGGAGCGTCCTCGTCGGCAACCTACGACGGTCGCGGGATCTGCTACCTGGAGTTCGGTGGGGACCGGGTGGCGAAGGTCGACGTGACCTTCCGCGCCGGGCACACGCCCGCGGGGGAGTTCGAGGAGGCCTCCGCGGCCCTGGCCCAGGACAAGGCCGTCTTCGGCCGCAGCCGGATCGGGCGTTGGTTCGGCAAGGAGTGGTCGGTGCACTGAGCGCCGCCGCGGTCGACCCTCGAGCGGGCGCGCGCGGAACCGCGCGCGGAACGTGGTGGCGCCCCGTCACGTGGTGACCGGGCGCCACCACGCACCGTCGCCGGGGGAAACGTCACCCGGCCACCGTCAGGGTCGCGCCCTCGGCCACTCGGTAGGGCGACGTGGCCACCAGGGCGCCGACGACCCGACGCAGCCGCGACATCTCGGCACGCGCGGAGACCACGTGGGCGGAGTCGCCGAAGACCAGCGTGCTCAGATCGGCCGCGCTCAGCCCGGCCGGTCCTGCCGCGGCCAGGTGGCGCAGCAGCTCGGCATGGCGCGGTGTGAGGGTGACGACCCACGGTGCGGTGTCGGAGTCGACCTCGAGGCGTAGCCCGGTGAGCCGGGCCGCCACGGTGGTGCGCGTGCCGGCGGGGCGGATCAGCCAGCCACCGGGGATGCGCTCGGGCAGGCACAGCCCGAGCCCCGGCACGGTGAGAGGGACGCCCTCGCGTGGTGCGGCGACCCGGTCGCGCACGGAGACACCCGCGTGGTGGGCCACCCAGCCCTCGTCGTCGACCACCAGCGCAGGTGCGGCGCCCGCGGCAAGGTGCTCGGCGCTCGCGCGCAGCCGGTCGAGCTGGGCCTGGTGGTGCCGCCACAGCGACGCCTCGGCGAGCCGGGCGGAGCTCTCCACCAGCGCCCCGAGCGCGGGGTGCAGGGTGAGGGCCGGCCCGCTGACGTCGACCACGCCGAGCAGGTCGCCGGTACGGGGATCGTGCAGCGGAGCGGCGGTGCAGTACCACGCATGCTGGGGGTGCTCGAAGTGCTCGGCCGCGAACAGCTCGACCGGAGCGGCCTCGGCCAGTGCTGTGCCGATCGCGTTCGTGCCGACGTCGGCCTCGGTCCAGCGCACGCCCTCCGCGAACCCCAGCGCGTCGGCGACCATCCGCACCCGCGCCGAGCCCTCGCGCCACAGGATGACGCCGTCGGCGTCGGTGACCACCATCAGGTAGTGGGCGGCGTCGGCGGCGCTCGTGAGCACTCCGCGCAGGTCGTCGATGACCAGCCCGATCGGCGACGCGCTGCGGCGGCGGACCAGCTCGTCGGGGTCGGGGTCGCGGCGGCCGTTGGTGCTGTCCGGGTCGAGACCGAGGCCGATCACCCTCCGCCACGAGCGCTCGACGAGCGGCCGGGGGCGGTCCGGTGGGCGTGATCCGCTGAGCACGGCGTCGTGCACGGCCCGCAGCCGCCGCGCGTGGCGGCCCAGGTCGGTGCCGGGGACGACCGCGGCGTACGACGTCATGCCCACCTCCTCGCCCAGCTCCTGAGCGTAGGTGTGACCGTCGCCACATGCAATCGGCTGCAACGCTTCCGCGCGCACGCGTCCGCGGGCTTCGCTGGGGCCACACCGACCAGGAGGTATCCCCATGACCGAGACCCTCGACCGTCCCGACGCCGCGAGCCCGTCCGGCACCGCCACCGACATCACGGCCCCGACCGCCGACGCGGCGGCCGCCTGGCTGGCCGGCTTCGAGAGCGCGCTGGGTCGCCGCGACATCTCCGCGGCGGCCGGCATGTTCGCCGCCCGGTCGTTCTGGCGCGACCTGGTCTCCTTCACCTGGAACATCACCACGGTGGAGGACCGCGGCGGCGTCACCGACCTGCTCTCCGCCAACCTCGACCGGGTCGACCCCGGGTCGTTCGCTCTCAGCGAGCCAGCCACCACCGAGGGCGGGGTGATCACCGCCTGGTTCACCTTCGAGACGGCCATCGGCCGGGGCCGGGGGCTGCTCCGGCTGGTCGAGGAGGAGGGTGAGCTGCGCGCCTGGACCTTCCTCACCACGATGTTCGAGCTCAAGGGCCACGAGGAGCCCCAGGGCGTACGCCGCCCGCTGGGCGCCCAGCACGGCGCCATCGAGCACCGGACCA
>JAPSKJ010000276.1 GCA_031177735.1 Nocardioides sp. | reverse complement strand
GCACCACATCGGTGTGATCACGAGGAGAGCGCATGACCCGGATCAACCTGACCGTCGACGGCATGAGGGTGACCGACGAGGTCGAGCCCCGAACCCTGCTGGTGCACTACCTGCGCGAGCGGCTCGGCAAGACCGGCACCGTCATCGGCTGCGACACCAGCAACTGCGGCGCCTGCACCGTCCACCTGGACGGTCAGAGCGTGAAGTCCTGCAACGTCCTGGCCGTCCAGGCCGACGGCTGCGAGGTCACCACCATCGAGGGGCTCGCCCACGACGGTGAGCTGCACCCGGTCCAGGAGGCCTTCCGCGAGTGCCACGGCCTGCAGTGCGGCTTCTGCACGCCCGGGATGATCATGCAGAGCGTCGACCTGCTGGGCCGCAACCCGCACCCCTCGGAGGAGGAGATCCGCGAGGGGCTCGAGGGCAACCTGTGCCGCTGCACCGGCTACCACAACATCGTCCGTGCGGTGCAGTTCGCCTCCAGCCAGCTCGCAGCCGCCGGCCAAGTCGGCGCCGGCGAGGAGGTGACGCCGTCATGACCGCCGTCGACGACCGGCCCGCCCAGACGACCGAGATCGGTCGCGACCGGCGCCGCAAGGAGGACCAGCGGCTGATCACCGGCCGCACCCGCTGGACCGACAACATCCAGCTCAACGGCATGCTGCACCTGGCCATGGTGCGCAGCCCGTTCGCCCACGCCCGGATCACCAACATCGACACCAGCGCGGCCAAGGCCGCCACGGGGATCGTGGACGTGCTCACCGGCGCCGACCTCGGCGAGTCGCAGGGCGTGTGCATCAACGCCTGGGCGATCACCACCGACCAGGTCACCCCGGCCCACGTGCCGATGCCGGCCGACCGGGTCGCGTTCGCCGGCGAGACCGTGGCCGTCGTCGTCGCGCGCAGCGCCGCGGAGGCCCGTGACGCCGCCGAGCTGGTCGAGGTCGACTACGAGGAGCTGCCCGCGGCGCTGGACCTGAAGGAGGCCGCGGAGGACCGCGTCCTGGCCCACCCCGACCTCGGCACCAACAAGAGCGCGCTGTGGAGGTTCGACTCCGCCGAGGCCGGCACCGGGAGCAGCGTCGAGGAGGCCATCGCCCAGGCCCGCACCGACGGCATCGTGATCGAGCGGGAGTACCGCCAGCAGCGGCTCATCCCCGCCTTCATGGAGCCCCGCTCCGTCGTCGTGGACCCGACCAGCGAGCAGATCACCGTCTGGAGCGCCACCCAGATCCCGCACATCCTGCGCTTCGCGCTGGCCGCCTCCACCGGCGTGCCGGAGTCGAAGATCCGGGTCATCGCCCCGGACGTCGGCGGCGGCTTCGGCGGCAAGCTGCAGCAGACGCCGGAGGAGATGATCGCCTTCGCCGTCGCGCGCCGCCTCGGCAAGCCGGTCAAGTACACCGAGACCCGCTCGGAGAGCCTGCTCGCCGCCCACCACGGCCGCGACCAGTGGCAGCGGCTCACCCTGAGCGCCACCAAGGACGGGCGCGTCACCGGGCTGAAGGTCGACCTGCTGGCGGACCTCGGCGCCTACGTCGCCCTCGTCGGCGGCGGCGTGCCGGTGCTCGGCGCGTTCATGTACAACGCGATCTACAAGTTCCCCGCCTACCAGTTCAACTGCCAGACGGTGCTCACCAACAAGACCTGGACCGACGCCTATCGCGGCGCCGGGAGGCCGGAGGCCACCTACGCCATCGAGCGGCTGATGGACGAGCTGGCCGCCGAGGTGGGCGTCGACCCCCTCGAGATCCGCGAGCGGAACTGGATCACGCACGAGGAGTTCCCGTTCACCACGGTGGCCGGGCTGGAGTACGACTCGGGCAACTACGAGGCCGCCACCGCGCGCGCCAAGGAGCTGTTCGGCTACGACGCGCTCCGCGAGGAGCAGCGCCTGCGCCGCGAGGCCGGTGACCCCGTCCAGCTCGGCATCGGCGTCTCCACGTTCACCGAGATGTGCGGCCTCGCGCCCAGCCGGGTGCTCGGCCAGCTCAACTACGGCGCCGGTGGCTGGGAGCACGCCAGCGTCCGGATGCTGGCGACCGGCAAGGTCGAGGTCGTCACCGGGGCGAGCGCGCACGGCCAGGGCCACGAGACCGCGTTCAGCCAGATCGTGGCCGACCGGCTCGGCGTGCCGTTCGAGGACGTCGAGATCCTGCACGGCGACACCCAGATCGCCTCCAGGGGCCTGGACACCTACGGCTCCCGCTCCCTCGTGGTCGGCGGCGAGGCCGTCGTGCAGGCGGTGGACAAGGTGATCGAGAAGGCCAAGCCCATCGCGGCCCACCTGCTCGAGGCCTCCGTCGACGACATCGAGTACGCCGCCGGCCGGTTCGGCGTGCGCGGCACGGATCAGGGCGTGACGATCCAGGAGGTCGCCCTCGCGACCTTCGCCGCGCACAACATGCCGGACGGGATCGAGCCCTCCCTCGACGCGGACGCGACCTTCGACCCGGTCAACTTCAACTACCCGCACGGCACCCACCTGTGCGCCGTGGAGGTGGACACCGAGACCGGGCGGGTGAAGATGCGCAAGTACACCTGCGTCGATGACATCGGCGTCATCATCAACCCGCTGATCGTGAGCGGGCAGGTGCACGGCGGCCTGGTCCAGGGCATCGCTCAGGCGCTGTGGGAGGAGGCGGTCTACGACGACTCCGGCACGCTGGTGAGCGGGTCGTTCGTCGACTACCTGCTGCCCACCTCGGCCGACACGATCAGCTTCGACATCGACCACACCACCTCACCGGCCACGACGAACTCGCTCGGGGCGAAGGGGGTCGGGGAGGCCGGCACGATCGCCTCCACCCCGGCCGTGGTCAACGCGGTCGTCGATGCCGTGCGCCACCTCGGCGTCAACGACATCCAGATGCCGTGCACGCCCGAACGGGTGTGGCGCGCGCTCCAGGGCGCCGGCTCCGGTGGGCAGACCACCGAGGCGGCCGCTCCCCACTTCGACCCCTCGACGGGCATGCAGGGCACCGTCGACCGCACGGACGGAGCAGAGCAGTGATCCCCGCATCGTTCGACTACGTCGCGCCGAGCACCGTCGAGGAGGCCGTGGAGGCGCTGCGCCAGTACGGCGACGGCGCGAAGATCCTCGCCGGCGGCCAGAGTCTGCTGCCGGTGCTCCGGATGCGCCTCAACGCCCCGGAGTGGGTCATCGACCTGGGCCGGATCCACTCGCTGAAGGGCATCCGCGACGACGGGGATGCGCTGGTCATCGGCGCCATGACCCCGCACTCGGTGGTCGCGGCCGACCCGCTCGTCGCCGAGCACGCCGCCATCCTGACCAAGGCGGTGGCCACGCTGGCCGACGAGCAGGTCCGGCACCGCGGCACGTTCGGCGGTGCGCTCGCCCACGCCGACCCCGCCGGGGACCTGGGCGGGCCGGTCCGCTCGCTCGACGCGGAGTTCGTGCTCGCCGGTCCATCGGGTCGCCGCACTGTCGGACACGACGAGTTCTTCGTCGGACTCTTCGAGACCGCCATGAGCGAGGACGAGATCCTCACCGAGGTGCGGATCCCGAAGCACACCGGATGGGGCGCCCACTACGAGAAGTTCGTCCGGGTCGCCCACCAGTGGCCGATCTGCGCGGTCGCCGCCTCGGTCCGGGTCGAGGGCGGCACTATCGCGGAGGCGCGGATCGGGCTCACCAACATGGGATCGACCCCCTTGCGGGCGCGAGCCGTGGAGGAGGCGGTGGCCGGCCAGCCGGCCACCGAGGAGGCGATCCGGTCGGCTGCCGCCCACGCGGCGGAGGGAGCCGATCCGCCCTCGGACCTCAACGGTGACGCCGACTACCGGCGTCACCTGGCCTCGGTGCTCACACGTCGGGCGCTGATGGCCGCGGCCGGGATCTGACCGCACGACTCC